>URRX01000015.1 GCA_900550345.1 uncultured Anaerococcus sp.
TATTGAAATAACAAATTAATTATATCATCTAATGATTTCTTTCCTTCTTTTAATAAAATTCTAGCTGTTATTGCATCGTTTAAAAAACTAGTGAAAAGACTTAACTGTTTTTTAGGATCTGGATAATCATACGAAGATTGGTTAGATGAAGAAGACGCTAAAACTGCATATCCTGTGCCGATAAATTCTTTTAAACTTGATTCATAATCAAATTCTGGTAAACTGTTTATTTTAAAATGTCCTGAATAACAAGTATCAAAAATCAACAACTTATTCTTTGCATTTATTTTATTAATGTATTCTATTAAATCTTCTGTTTCTAAATATCCATCACTAAACGCTAAAATATGCTTATTGCAATTAATTCCGCCATGTCCCGAAAAATAAAAAATAAAAGTATCTTCATTCTCATCTTCAAAATCAAATTTTCTTAAGACATTTATAAAACTTTGTTTTTTTACAACATCATTTTCTCCTAATTTTACTATTTGTTCTTTTTTTACTGATAAACCTTTAACAAGAGCATCAGAAAAATATTTTATATCATTTTTACAAAATCCTAAATATTTTTCTCCAATTAAATCATAATTACTAACGCCTACGATTAAAGCATGTATTGACATTACGCCCCCTATTGAAAAATTTTTTATAAAAATGTCAGTTTAAATTATTAACTAAATTTTGATAACTATCTTATTTCTAGTATATGATTTAAACCCATTACCATTATTTCTATTTGTTATCGCAATTATCTATATAATTTCATCTGTTAATATAATATTAAAATCACCCTTTTAAGATATTAATATTCTGGAATTGAGATTGTTTACTAGATTTTTACTAGCTAAATTTTTCATTAATACTTATTTTAGATAATCAATTGAGTTATTTTTGATATTTCACTGTGAAGATTCCAATAGCTCCGGTAGATTCTATCCATTTACTCGGTGTCATCGTAAATCTATTTAAACCAGCTTCATTTCTAAACGTGTCGAATTGCACACGGTTAAAATTTGGATAATTGAGTGCTTCCCATAATCCTATAAATTCAAGCGTGTTCCTATTTCTCATCCAGTTTTAGATTACGAATCTTAGATCATCTGTGTTTTTATACTTTATTATATCAGTAAGACTTATATAATCATTTTTAAAATCTTCTGTGTATACCTCAATATCAAAGCCTTTAGCAGAAATTTTTTCTTTTTTAATTTTTGACAATATACCCCCCCTTATTCTGGCTTAATCTTTATTACTTGTATTATAACATAAAAAATGGTCAGAGCAGCGTATGCTTCCTGACCTAATCTTAGGATTAAATTGTATATCTCAAATCACTAATTTTCAAATGCTATAAACCACTTTACTCACGTATATAATTTTTCTCTTTTTATTATATCCTATTTTTCCTTTATTTTGCTATACAATTGAATTATCCATCAAGAGTTCTATCACTTTTTTTCAGTTTTGTTCAAACCGACATTCAAACCGACAATTTATTGTCGCTTTTAACTGTACAACCTATCAAATAAAAAAGACCATAACAATCAAGTTACGGTCCAATTTTTTGTCCTCATGTAAACCACTTGGAACTATTATTTAATTTATTCTTTTTTACTTCCAGTACCATTTGAGTACCAGTAGCCATTTTTTATTCTCTTCGTTTGAGTGAGTTTATATCATACTTAAAAATCACTCCGCGATTTTCAATCCCATTCAGAGAATCAGAAAAGCCAACGCTCCTTTTCGTCGCGTCGGCTTTTCTTCCCTGCAGAAGGGTTTCCATCCATTTATACTGCGGTGCTTCGCACCTTGATAAATGGGGAAAACGTAAAAACATCGCTCGCAATTCCTCTCGAAAACTCTCTTGAGTTTTCTCGCTTAGTTTTTCGGACTCACTTCGTTTGTCTCGAAAATGACCGATGCATGAGCATCGGTCACCCTTAGATGGTGGGACTACTCCCATTCTTCTTTTCCAAATGTACAGTATATCCCAAATCGTTCAAAATACTAGGTTCTATTTTTTCTATTATCACTAAATCCACCTAATTACAGGACGTTTTCAAATTTTTAGTCCCGTCCCAGTCCCAGTACCGGAGAAATATCGTTTTAATATAATATCTCTTAAGCTTGTTTATCAAGTTTTCAAATTAATGTCACTTCGAATTTAGTTCATTTTTACTTTTTGCTTAGAGGGTTTAAATCTAAATATATTACATGGTAATTATCCATTATATATATAAGACAAAAGATCTACAGAACCTAAAGTAAGGAGATTTTGTTAAAATATTTGGTCAAGTAAAAACAAGAATTGATAACAAAGGGAAAGAACATAAGAATGTCCGTATTTTGTCTTCTAAGCCCTTAAAAGCAAAAGAACAAGGTAAAGGATAAAAAATCAATATTAGGGCAAATAAAAAGCTTTAAGACAGATGACAAAACTAAATCTAATAAGAAAGACCATAGCAAAGGTGCAGAAAGATAAATATCGGCAGTCTTCGGACTGCCTTTATTTTTTGCTCAGTTTAACGCGGTAAATCATACGATTGAAAGGAATCTGTGTTATATGCTATAATTAGGTGGATAATCTATATATTTAAAAAGGTAAAATATAGAATTGGAGAAAGATATGGAAGAAAGTGAAATTTATCATCCTTCTTTCGATATAGATTTTTTGTATTCTTATGATTTTAAAACTATCAAGCTAGGGGGATATTATGAAAAGGTTTAATGGATTTCAATTGAAACTATTTATGGCAATGCTTATGGTTCTTGATCATTTAGATCATATTCCGGGACTTTTACCACCATGGTGGGCAGAAAGCTTTCATGTCATAACAAGATGTGTTGCACCATTTTTTGCTTACATGGCAGTTGAAGGCTTTCTTCATACCCGAAGCAGGTTGAAATATAATGGGCGTCTGTTTTTGTGGGCAGGCATTATGTTTGTGGGTAACTTTGGAGTGAACCATCTGTTAAATGTAGATTCCCTGACAATTGACAATAATATTTTCTTTACATTGGCGATGGGAGTGCTTGCATTAAACGTATGGTGCTATCCTGTAAAAAGTGACAAGATCAGTTCGAAAGTAATATTAGCATTGCGCATTCTGGTTGCAGTTCCGATTACTGTTTATGCATGCCTAGCATATGAAGGCAGCCAGGCTGTCGTTCCATTTATGCTCATTTGTTATTTTTTGCGTAATAAAGTAAACATTCGAAATATTGCTATTTGTGTGTTGTCTGTATTGCTGTTCATTCTAACTTTTGAGATTTATCCATCTATGGACACAACCATAAAGATGATGATGTTCAACAGTGACTGGTTGGTTTTCACAGCATTACCATTTATGTATTTATATAATGGAGAACAGGGACCAAAAACAAAATTCAGCAAATATTTCTTCTATATATTCTATCCAGCTCATTTGTGGATACTGGCCTTGATCGGGTACATTACCACTATTGTATAAGTAGGCAGAAATTTAAAAAAATATTAAAAGTTTATCATATTGAAAAATATTATGGAAATAAGGGAAATATCAGCAACACCGTTGATGATATAGCTTTGACGTAAATGAAGGAGAATACATTGGTATTATGTGTGCATCCTTATGGATGAGTCAAAAGATGAAGAACTTATTAATGCTCCGTATGTATTAAATATGAATGTAAAAGACTCGGAGATGAGAAATGTAAAGGATTATTTGGATAATAAGATAAGAGAATCGATAATGCCAAATGAAAAGTACGATACTAACACAAAAGCAGATATTTAAATGAATCGAAAAAGTGATCTAGAATCTTTAAAGAAAGTCGAATTTGCGATGGTTTTCATTATTTTTATTCTTAATGTGACAAATGGTTATTCATCCATTAATTTAAGTCTTATGAGTAGAAAGAAGGAAATTGGCAGCCTTTATTCATGCGGTATGGACGTAGATGAGTTAAAGAATATTTATCGAAAAGAGTTTATAGGAGAGCAAATAAAATCATTTATTGTTGCGGGAATAACCACATTAGGAGTCATGATTGTAATATCTCGTATAGCTCCTAATTTAAGTCTAAATATATTAATAAGATATTATGACTATAAATTATTTCTTGGATTTTCTATTGTGGTTTACGCAATCAACTTACTAATCTATAAATTTTCTTTAAAGAGAATTTTAGACAGACCAACAATCGATTTGATTAGAACAGAATAATTTCAAAGAAAGAGGAGTATTTATTAAATAGAAATTAAGCAAGAAGATATTTCTACTTGGACTTGTAATATTTGTTATTTCTTACCTACTTACAGTAGAAATATTTGAAAGCTATACAAGTCTTAGACAAACTAGACTCACTTTAATGTTTGCCTGCCCAATTATTGGACTAATAGGTTTAACATTTGGGGTAAAGGAAAAGGGCAGATTATTTATAGTATTGAATCTACTTTTGATTTTTTTACTTCCTATAGTAATGTTTGCTAGTCATCTAGTAGGATTTCTTTAAGTAAGATAATAAGTTTAGAATAAAATTTTGTAAATAATCTTAAAAAAGCTATAGGCTTATCCGCTTATAGCTTTTTATCTCTCAACTTCCTTTCCATAATAATCTTCATAGTTTTTTCTATACTGAACAAGGTCAGAAAATTGTTCTTTATTCAAAGAATACTCTTGCATAAGGGTGTTCTTTTTTTCTTGTAGTTTATCGAGTTTAGTTAATATTTCTTTTGTATTAGGTAGTTTTTTATAATTTTCTATGATTTCTTTAGCGGCTATTTTATAGACGGAAAGCTCACTATAATATTCTTCAGCGAATTGCTTATCTTCAGGATTTTTCTTGTGGTATTTATATATTTCACGATACTTATTTATAGTATTTATATTTTCCATATCTTTAGATAAACTCTTCATTTCAGTTTCGATTTTCTTTATTTTATCTAACAAATCTTGTCTATCATCGGCAGATTTTTTGATTAGATCATCGAGTTGTGTGATAGAGTTAATTCCTTGTTCTCTAAGCTTAATTATCGAGTCAGCCATTGTTTTGATATTATGTTTTCTTGCCCAGACTTCGTAACATTTAGAGGATTGAGCTTTTTCATTAGTAGATATATCGATGACGTTTCCTACACGTTTTTTAATAGTATTAGCTTTATTTTTAATTGCTAAATCTATTCTTTCTTTGATTTTTTCCTCGGTATAATCTTCTCCGATAGTCTTAGCTCTTGTAAATCTTTGCTTATCTTTATGACGAAAAGCAATGTGCTTACCAAACTTAATTTCATAATCAAGAGATTTCATATTTTCTAAAAACTCTTCCCAAGAGTTAGATTTATTAATCATTCTATCTATATCAAATTGAAGTTTAGACTTCCAAGAATTTCCTTTCTTGTTTTGTTCATATTCATACCAGGATTTACCAGAAGTTTTATATTTTCTTTTGTAAGCTTCATAATATTCATCAATGACTGAAAGCTTATTTTCTTTACATAATTCGTCACTTTGATACCTGATTTTATGGTAAGTTTTTTTGTTAGATTGGTAGCATTTACCAGTCTTGTAATTAACATTATTAAAAATAATATGGTTATGGATATGTCCTCTATCTATATGAGTTGCAAGTACAAATTCATAATCTTCTTTTAAAATTTTCTTGCATAACTCCATTCCAATTTCGTGAGCTTTTATAGGATCAACCTCTCCTGGTAGAAAAGATTGGATTAAATGTCTAGCCAAAACTGTACCTTTAGTATCATTATCTTCTCGTGTTTTCATAAATTGCATGTGGGCAGTAGATGGATGACATTTGAATGAAGATACCAAGACTTTTTTATCAGTTTTTTCACTCTTAGTTATATAATCTATTGCCAAATTTAGAGTTGATTTTATAGGATGTATTTTTGTAATTGCCATACTAATCACCAGAACTTTCTTTTGATTTATTTAGAAGTAGGGAATGGATCTGCCATATTTCTCTTGATAATTTTTCTATCTGTTTATTAATTGATTCAATTTCATTTTTGTAAATAACACCAGTTGTATTAGTAGCTTTTGCAATCTGGTTTATATTATTTGTTGCATTTGAAAGTAACCATTGGAGATCTCTAAATAAATTAATCCCCATAATATGTACGCAAAAAGACCGCAGTCTAAAAACTACGGTCTAATTTTTTGTCCAAATGTAAACCACTTGGAACTATTATTTAGTTTATTCTTTTTAGCTTCCAGTACCATTTAAGTACCAGTAGCCATTTTTCATTCTCTTCGTTTGAGTTGGTCGCTATCATACTTGAAAATCACTTCGTGATTTTCAATCCCATTCAGCGACTCCACAAAAAAAAATGCTCCCTACTCGGTCGCATATTTTTTGTTACGCTGCAGAAGGGTTTCCATCCATTTATACTGCGGTGCTTCGCACCTTGATAAATGGTGGAAAACGTAAAAACATCGCTTGCGATGTTTTTACTCCCATTCAATTGTTCCTGGTGGTTTTGAGGTTATATCGTAGACTATTCTTCCAACTCCCTTTACTTCGTTTATCATTCTGTTTGATAGGGTTTGTTGTAATTCATATGGTAAATCGAAAGATTCTACTGTCATTGCGTCTTTGCTCGAAACTGCTCTTACTACAACAACATAATCATAACTTCTTTCATCTCCTTTTACTCCTACTGTTCTTAGTGGAGTAAATACTGTGAAATATTGCCAGATATCTCTATTTAATCCTGCATTTTTTACTTCTTCTCTAAGGATTGCATCAGTTTCTCTAACTATTTCTAGTTTTTCTTCTGTTATATCTCCTAAAACTCTTATTGCAAGTCCTGGTCCTGGGAATGGTTGTCTCCATACCATTTCTTCTGGAACTCCTATGCTTTCTCCAAGAGCTCTTACTTCATCTTTAAATAATTCTCTAAGTGGTTCTACTACTCCTTCAAATAGCATATCTTCTGGAAGTCCACCAACATTGTGGTGAGATTTTATTACTGAACCTTTTCCTTTTCCACTTTCTATTACGTCAGGATAAATTGTTCCTTGTACTAAATATTTTGCATCGCCAAATTTTTTAGCTTCTCTTTCAAATACTTCTATGAAGTGATTTCCGATTATTTTTCTTTTTTCTTCTGGATCTTCTACGCCTTTTAACAAATCAAGAAATTCTTTTGAAGCATCTACCATTTTTACGTTTAGTCCAATTTTTTTGTATTGTTCCATAACAGATTTTGCTTCGTCTTTTCTTAATAAACCATGGTCGACAAATATACATTGAAGATCATCACCTATTGCTTTATGAACAAGTGTTGCAGCTATTGTTGAATCTACTCCACCTGAAAGTCCACAGATCATTTTCTCTCCAGCATATTTTTCTTTTATTTTTGCTATTGTTTCTTTTGCAAGGTCTTTCATTATCCAAGTTTTTTCTGCCTTACAAATATTTAAAACAAAATTTTCTAGCATTTGGAAGCCGTATTCTGAATGGGCAACTTCTGGGTGAAATTGTACTGCATATATATTTTTTTCTTCGTTTTCAAATCCTGCTATTGGACAATTTAATGACCAAGCAATTTTTTTGAAACCGTGGCCCATTTTTGTAACTTGGTCTCTATGATTCATCCAAATTATTGATTCTTGTGCTACATTTTCAAATAATTTTGATTTTTGATCTACAAATAAAGGAGTTTTTCCATATTCTCCTTTTTCTGCTTCAGAAATTTCTCCATCAAAATGAAAAGCTAAAGCTTGCATTCCATAGCAAATTCCTAATATTGGAACGTTTAAATTTAATATTTCTGGATTTAATTTTAAACTTTCCTCGCTATGAATTGATTGTGGACCACCAGTTAAAATTATTCCATCTAGATTTTCTAAATCAAGAGATTTTAAGTCAACATCACAATCGTGAAGTGATGCGTATACTCCCATTTCTCTTATTCGTCTTACTATAAGTTGATTGTATTGGCCACCAAAGTCCAATACCATTATTTCAGATTTTTTCTCCATCTATCCCTCCTATATTTCTCCAAATATTGCAAAATATTTCATGTAATCGAGATTATCCATCTTGTAGAAATTATACTTTGTATCTTCATCATACTTTTTAAAGTGTAATTTATCTATAAGAGTTTTAAAAGATTCATTATTTTTTTCTGATTTTAGATATACTTCTTCTTTTTGTTCAAGTGTGAAAAAATAATCTATTACAGCTTCTAATGCTTCTCTACCATATCCTCTATTTCTGAGTGATTTATTTATTATTATATATATTCTGACTCCATTTTCACATTCAGTTGCTTTGACTGTTCCTATAGAATCATTCATTCCCTTATTTACAATATGCCAAAAATTATAATTATTTTTATTTTCATAATTTAAAAGACTAGATTCTATCAATTCTTTTTCAGTTTCAACTTTTGACATGTAAAAAAATTTGGGATCTTTTATAAATTCTAAATTCTTTTCCAAATCTTCTTTTTCAAATCTTCTCATCATTAATCTTCTAGATAAAATTAGTTTTGTATTTTCCATATTTCTCCCTTATAAAAAATAAAGCTGCAAAAGCAGCACAGACTGTTGACAAACTAAAATTTTTCCCATTTCGACCGAGTGCAACGAGCGGAGAAATCTCATGAGATCTCTCCATGCGTTCGCTTCACTCACTTAGTCGAGATGGGTTTTAGCGTAATTTTATGTTTAAACCATTGATTAATTATTAAACTAACTTTGTCCACGCTCTGAGCTGCAAATGCAGCATTATTTTATGAAAAATTCTTATTGTAATATTCTAGAACATCTGTAGCAGTTTGTTCTATTGTATTTAAAGTTACATCTATTACCTTACAATCTAAATCTTCAAAAACATCTTTTGCATATTTTAATTCTCTATCAATTCTTTCTTTATCAAAATAATCACTTTTAGATTTTATACCAAGTCCTTTTGACCTGTCCTCTCTAATTCTCGATAATTTTTCTGGATCAATTGTAAGACCTATAATTCTTTTTGGATCTATTTCAAAAACTTCTTCTGGAAGTCTTATTTCTGGAACTAAAGGAAGATTAAAAACTTTATAATCTTTTGTGGCTAAAAGCATTGTTACTGGTGTTTTGGATGTTCTTGATACACCAAGAAGTAAGATATCTGCTTCTTTAATTCCTCTTTTATCTTTTCCATCATCATATTTTACAGCAAATTCTATTGACTCTATCATTGAAAAGTAATCTTTTGATAATTTTCTTGTGAGCTTTTTCTCCCTAAGTGCCTTCTGACCAGTTACTTTTTCAAATAAGGAAAGGGCAGGGCCAAGTATATCTATTACTTTAATTTCTTCTTCTTTAGCTTTTTGCTTTAAATATTCTTCAAGTTTTTTTTCAGCTATAGTTTGGATTATAATTGAATCTTTAGGAATTTTCTCAACAATTTTATCTATTTTATTTTCACTATCTATATTAAATTTTCTAGTTACATTAAAATTTACATTTGGAAAATGTGTAAGAACTGATTTCGCAAATGTTTGAGCAGTTTCTCCAGTAGAATCGCTTATTATAAAAACATTCAATTCACCACAAGCCATATTTTCTCCTATTTAACTAAATCTTTAATATTAAATATCCTCGAAATATTTTGAGCAAGTTTATTTAATAGGGCTAATCTATTATTTTTTATTTCTTCATCATCGACCATTATCATTGTATTGTCTAAATACTCATTACCAATTTCTCTTGTTGATGCAATTTCTTCCAAAGCTTTTTTATAAAGTTTTTGACTTAGATATTTTTCAATATCTAGCTTATCTATTTCTTCAAAATATTGTTTTTCTAAACCTTGATCCAATTTTTCAACATTAACATCAACTGATTCGAAATCTTTTGTAAAGTTATTGATTCTTGTAAAGTAATTTAGAATTTCTTCACTATCATCTCTTTCAACAAATTCACCTAAAGCTTTTACTTTTTCAATCACTGAAAGTACGTTTGATTCTCCGGTATTTAATACTGCATTTACAAGATCATACCTATATCCCTTATCATTCATCATGTTTTTCAATCTATCTATGAAAAATTCTATTATTTTTTCTAAAGTTTTGTCATAATCAAATGAAAGTTCATTTTTTTCGGTATAAACAAATAGGGCATCTTTTACTAAATCTTTTATATCTACATCAATTTTTTTGTCAGCTATAATATTTATTACACCAATTGCAGATCTTCTAAGTCCAAATGGATCTTGGCTTCCTGTTACATAATCTTCAATTATATAATGACCTGTTATTGTATCAATTTTATCTGCTATTGATAAGACAATTCCTGCAACTGATTTTGGAAGTGAATCTTCTGAGCTTCTTGGTTTGTATGCTTCTTCTATTGCATTAGCAACTTGACTATTTTCGCCTGAATTTGTAGCATAAATTCTTCCCATTGTTCCTTGAAGTTCTGTAAATTCTACAACCATTTTTGTAACAAGATCTGCTTTTGAAAGATAAGCGGCTCTTAGTAAATTATCAGACACGTCTTCTCCAAGCTTAAATTCATCTAAATAATTTTTTGATAGAGAAATCAATCTTTCAGTTTTTTGTTTCATTGATCCAAGGCCTTCAAAAAATGTTAATCGATCTAATTGATCCACATATTCTTCTAATTTTTTATTATTATCAATGTCATAGAAGAATTTTGCATCTTCAAGTCTTGCTGTAAGTACTTTTTTATTTCCACTTATTACATTTTCTTTTGCAAAATCATCACCATTTCTTACTAGCAAGAAATATGGCATTAGATTTTCATTATCATCTACAATAGGGAAATATCTTTGGTGGTCTTTCATTGGAGTTATAATTACTTCTTTTGGTAATTTTAAGTATTCATGATCAAGTTCACCCATCAAAACTGTAGGATATTCTACAATATTTATAACTTCTTCTAATAAATCTTCATCTTTTAAAAATTTACCACCAATTTCTTTTGCATAACGATTAAGACCTCTAAGAATTATTTCTCTTCTTTCTTTGTAAGATAAAATTACATAATTATCTTTTAGAAGTTCTAAATAATCGTCAATTTTATCAACTACAATTTCACTTTTACCTAGAACTCTATGACCTTTTGTTGTGTTTGATACTTTTATTCCTTCAGCATCAAAATCTAAAATTTCATCATCTAATAATGATAAGAAATATCTAATAGGTCTTGCAAATCTAATTGATTTTCCTCCCCATCTCATAGATCTAGGGAAATTTAATGATTTTACAAGATCATATACATTTTTTTGTAAAACTTCTTTTATAGAAAGACTTTCTTCTTTTTTTTCTACATAAATGTAATCTTCGCCCTTAAAATCTTTTATTATTACATCAGAAAGTTCTGCCTTTTGACCTCTCAAAAATCCCAAAAGTGCTTTTGATGGATTTCCTTCATTATCATAGGCAATTTTTTTGGAAGGACCTTTTACACTTATAAGTTCCTCTGATTTATTTTCTTCAAGTCCATCAAGCAAAATTGCAAATCTTCTTGGAGTAGATTCTACCTTTATTTCTTCCAAGCTTAATTTATTTTCATCAATTAATTTTTTGAATTTTTCTTCAAGTTGTTTTTTTGTTGAATTTATATAAGCTGAAGGAAATTCTTCAACTCCTATTTCTAATAAATATTTGCTCATTACTTATCCTTTCTTAAAAGCGGATATCCTAGTTCTTCTCTTTTTTCTATATAAGCTTTTGCAACTTTACTAGAAATATCTCTTACTCTTTTAATATAGTGACTTCTTTCTGATGCTGAAATTGCTCCCATTGCATCCAAAGTATTGAATGTGTGAGATGATTTTAACACATTATCATATGCTGGATATACAAGTCCTTTATCAATTAATCTATTTGCTTCAGATTCATAAATTTCAAATAATTTTTCTAAAACTTCGCTATCAGCATCTTCAAATGAATATTTTGAATTTTCATATTCTGGCAATTTGAAAACATCAGAATATTTTAAATTTTCAGACCATTGTATATCAAAAACATTGTCTACGTTTTGTAAGTACATACAAACTCTTTCAAGACCCATGGTAATTTCTCCACTTTCAAGCTCGCAGTTTATTCCACCTACTTGTTGAAAATAAGTAAATTGTGTTATTTCCATTCCATCAAGCCAAACTTCCCAACCAAGTCCCCAAGCTCCAAGAGTTGGTGATTGCCAGTTGTCTTCTACAAATCTAATATCGTGTTCTTTTGGATCAATTCCAATTACTTCTAAACTTTTTAAATATAAATCTTGAATATTTTCTGGAGTTGGCTTAAGTAAAACTTGTAATTGATGGTGTTGGTATAATCTATTTGGATTTTCTCCATATCTACCATCAGCTGGTCTTCTTGATGGTTCTACATAAACAACTTTCCAAGGTTCTTTTCCCAAAGATCTTAAAAAAGTGTGAGGATTCATAGTTCCTGCACCTTTTTCTGAATCGTAAGGAAGCATAAAAGATGCACCTTGTCCTTCCCAATATTCTATTAATTTTAGCATTAAATCTTCAAAATACATTTTTTCTCCTATTTATTTGACTAATTTGAGTACCCATTCGAGTGAGCTAAATTCTCTTATTTCTAAACAATCTAAAACATAGGCTGTTATCAAATTCAAAATTTTTTTCTTTTCTATTTTTAGTTTTATTTTTTCTACTTCATCTGTTGGAGTATATAATAACTTTAATAAAAACAAATATTCTTCTTTTGTAAGATAAATCATCTTATAATTACTTCTTCTACAAGATTTACAAACAAGACCACCATCTACTATAGAAAAATATAGGTCATTTGGATTAATATTTTCTCCACATATTGAACATTCTTTTAAATTTGGTTTAAAGCCTGAAAAAGATATGTACTTTAATAAAAAGCAAAGAAAAATATTTAAATAATTTTCACTTGCCTTTTCAAAGCTATCAAAAGTCTTATCTAATAAACTATAGACTAACTCTTTTTGGTCAAAATCAATTGTTCTTAATAATAAATCACAAATTGCCGATTTATATATTATTATATCAAAATTTTTATTAGATTTCGAATAAGATTTGATTAATGACGCATCTTTTATTCCAAAAAACTTCTCACCAGATTTATAAAGATTGTAGGATGATTTTACAAATCTTTGAGTTGATGACAAATTAGAATTTTTTTTATTCAAAACTCCTTTTGCTATTATAGAAATTTTTCCCATATTTTTTGTAAAAACTTCTATAATTTTGCTTGATTCTTTGTAGGTAAATTCTCTTAAAACAAAGCCTTCTACATTTGAATTATCACTTGTAACCAAACCTGTTCACCAATTTTTGTTTTTTACGCCAATCTTTTTCGACCTTTACCCACAATTTTAAATTTATCTTGCTATCCATAAAGGATTCTATTTCACATCTTGCATCCGTTCCAATTTTTTTGATTTTTCTTCCGTTTTTACCTATTACTATTTCCTTATGACTTGGTCTTTCCACTATAATACTTGCATAAATATCATACAAATTTTTGTCTTCTCTTTTTTTGAATTGATCAATTCTTACAAAAATTCCATGAGGAATTTCATTGGATAAATTTTTTAATGCCTTTTCCCTAATTATCTCTGATACAATAAATCTTTCATTTTTATCTGTTATCATATCTGATGGATAATATAAGGGACCTTCTGGCAAAATTTCTTTTATCGTTTGTATATATTTTCCAATATTTTCATCATTTAAAGCTGATATTGGTATTATATAATCAAATAAATTTAGATCAATATAAGTTCTTTTTATTTGATCAATTTCACTTTCTTCTAACAAATCACATTTATTTATAAGTAAAATTTTTGGAACTTTTATTTTTTCTAACAAGTCCAAAATCATCCTATCAAGTCTTCCAATTGTTAGGGAATTATCTACTATAAACGTTACTATATCTGAATCTTTCAAACTATCTTCTGAAACTTCAAGTAGGTGTTCTTGAAGTTTATTTCTTGGTGTTTGGATACCTGGTGTATCTAAAAAAATTATTTGTGAATTTTCGTCGTTATAAATTATTTTTATTTCATCTCTTGTTGTTTGAGGTTTGTTTGAAATTATTGAAATTTTTTCTCCCAAAACTTTTTCCATTAGGGTAGATTTTCCAACATTTGCCCTACCAACTACAGATACAAAACCTGATTTCATTTCTCCTCCAAATCTTTTTTTGAAAAGTTATATGGAAGAATATCTTTTAGTCCATATATCTTATAATCTTCCACTGAGTTTGCAATTACGATTTTTGAATCTTCATCTAAAAATTCTGCCATAAATTGCCTGCAAACTCCACAAGGATAGGTCATATCACTATCTCCTGTAATTATTATTGTATCAATTTCCCTATCGCCTGCACTTATAGCTGATGATAAAGCAGATCTTTCTGCACAAAGCGTTACAGAATAGGCTGCATTTTCTATATTTACTCCCTTATAAATATTTCCTTTTTTTGTCAAAACCAAGCTTGACACTCTAAATTTCGAATAAGGTGAATAGGAATTTTTTTTATTTTCTATCGCTTCTTTTATCAATTCTTTTAAATCTTTTTTCATGAAAATACTCCAAATATTAATAAGGCTGTAGCAGTTCCTAAACTTGCTCCCCTAATTATTTCCGGTAGTGAATGAATATTTGCTTCAAACCTACTTTCTGCTACTATAATAGCAAGACCATAAAATACAAAAATTAAAAACCCTTCATCAACTCTCATAGCACCAATTGTTGCAAGACAAAAGGATATTGCTGTGTGTCCTGATACAAATCCACCATGAAAAGCCGTTCCATGACCCTTATAAAAAATCCCCTTAAAAAATATAGTAGAAATAATTACAATGGATACGGTTATAAGGGCAAGATGTGATGGTCTTCTAGAAATTCTTAATACAACTGATGATGAAAAATTTGCAACCTTATCGAAAAATACCAAATAAGCAATAAAAAGTGTATTTAAAGCTGATACAAATGTTGCTGCTGCCGATAAGTCTTTGCTTGCTTTTGCTTCTTTAGATTTTTTTCCTCCACCACCAAGATTTACTGCTTGTTCAAGTGAAGTATTTAAAAGCTCACAAGAAATTACAAAAGCTATTGAAAAAACCAAAAACATCATTTCTACTCTAGATACATTTAAAAATAAGGAAATAAATAGTACAAGGATAGATGTCAAAACATGAAACTTCATATTTTTTTCATTATTTATTGCAAAAACAAGACCCTCAAAGGCATAATCAAATCCTTTTACAAATTTTTCACCAGGACTTTTTGATTTGGGGACATATTTTTGAGCTTGGTCTTCTTTTCTTTTTTCTTCCTTTAATTCTTCTTTTACCTGAGCTTTTATTTCTTCAATTAATTGTTTTTCATCTTTCATTTGAATACCCCAAGATTTTTCATAACTTGCTTTTCCTTAGATCTCATAATTTTTTTATCATCATCTTCCATGTGATCATATCCTAAAAGATGAAGAATTGAATGGCAGGTTAAATACATTATTTCTCTTTCAAAAGAATGTCCCAATTCTTTTGCTTGTTTTCTTGCAACATCTGTGCAAATAACCACATCCCCAAGCATTAAATATGGTTTTTCTAATAAAGTTTCTCTATCTTCATTAAAAAAATCTTCTATAGGAAAAGATAAGACATCAGTAACCCTATCAATTTCCCTAAACTTATTATTCAATTCTCTTATTTTTTTCTCATCTACAAAAGAAAGTGATACTTCACATTTATTTTCATCTACATTTTCAACTTTTAAAACTTCTTTTATAACTTTTTCAATATCTTTTTGAAGGGACAAATTCTCATTTGTTGTATTATCTATTATTAATTTCATTTTTATTTTCTTTTTCCTTATCAGCCTTTTCATAAGCTTCGATAATTCTTTGAACAAGAGGATGTCTTACTACATCTACTGCAGTAAATTCCATAAATTCTATTCCTCTCACATTTCTAAGAATTCTTGAGGCAGATTTTAAACCAGAATTTTTTCCGCGTGGCAAATCTACTTGAGTAATATCTCCAGTTATAATAGCCTTTGATCCATAACCAAGTCTTGTCAAAAACATCTTCATTTGTTCAAAAGTTGTATTTTGTGCCTCATCCAAAATTACAAAAGAATTATCAAGAGTTCTTCCTCTCATGTAAGCTAGTGGTGCAACTTCAATTACTCCTTTTTCAACTAAATTTTGATAAGTTTCAAAACCAAAAATTTCAAAAAGAGCATCATAAAGCGGTCTTAAATATGGATCGACCTTATCTTGCAAATCTCCTGGCAAAAATCCTAAACTTTCTCCAGCTTCAACCGCGGGTCTTGTAAGTATAATTCTATTTACTTCATTATTTTTAAAAGCTCTTATGGCCATAGCAACTGCTAAATAAGTTTTTCCTGTTCCTGCAGGTCCAATTCCAAAAACAACATCATTATTGTTAATCATATTAACATAAGAATTTTGTCCTAAAGTTTTTGGCTTAATTGGTTTACCATTTGCAGTTGTAACAATCACTTGGTCCAATGATGACTTTATAACTTCTTTGTTTTCAGAAACAAGCATATCAGAAAAATATTTTAATTTTTGAAAATCAATGTTTTTTTCTTTTTCTATAACTTCTATTACTTCCTCAATAAGTTTTATGGCAAGTTTTACATTTACCTCTTCGCCCTTTAAACTTATATTTCCATTTTCAGTTTTTATTTTTACATCAAATCTATTTTCGATATATTTTCTATTTTTATCAAAATTTCCGAATAATCCCATAATTATATCGGTATTATTTATTTGT
>URRX01000016.1 GCA_900550345.1 uncultured Anaerococcus sp.
TATTTTTTACATTCTACAAAATAAATAAACCTCCACAAAAAGGTGAAGGCTTATATTAATTTATGTTCATTGGTTTAATTAAAATAATAAATTGAATCTAAAACTTCTTCAAAGCTTGTCACTCCTTCTAGAACTTTTTTTATCCCATTATAAGTCATAGATTTAAAATTTTTTTCCTTATTTAATAGATCTAAATCACTCTTACTAAAATTTTTATTTTCAAAAAATAATTTTTTGTAATCCTCATCAAAATCTACAATCTCTTCAACAGCTTCTCTTCCTAGATAACCATCATGGCATTTTTCACAAGAACCTGGTTTGTAAATATAAGTATTTTCTTCTATATCACAATAATTTTTTACAAAATTATATTCTTCTTTTGAAATTTTTCGTTTTTTCTTACATGAGCAAAGTTTTCTAACAAGCCTTTGGCTAGCGAGAGTATTTACAGATTGTTTTATCAAATAATCTTCAACTTCCAAATCACGAAGCCTATTAATAGATGCAAAACTATCATTTGTATGAAGAGTAGTTAAAACTAAATGACCGGTTATGGCAGCTCTTACTGCCATTTTTGCAGTTTCATTATCCCTAATCTCACCAAGCATAATAATATCTGGATCTTGTCTTAAAATTGACCTAAGTGCACTTTGGAAAGTTAATCCAATTTTTTCATTAATTGAAATTTGGTTAATGCCCAAAATATTAATTTCTACTGGATCTTCTATACTAATTATATTTCTTTTTTCATCATTTAATTTATTTAACAAAGAATAAAGGGAAGTAGATTTTCCAGAACCAGTTGGTCCTGAAAAAATTATCATTCCTGATTTATTTTTAATAGCCTTTTCCAAAATTTCTTTTGACTTATCAGTAAATCCCAATAAATTTTGTGCTTTTTTAAAATTTTCAATGGAAAGAATCCTTAAAACTAATTTCTCACCAACTATGGTATTTAAAGTAGAAATTCTAAAATCTATATGTGGAAATTTTTCTAATTTTAAATATCCATCTTGAGGCCTTCTTTTTTCTGAAATATCTAGTTTTGAAGATAATTTAATTCTTGTTAAAAGCTTAATATAGGAGGAATAATCCATCTCAGTAATAATTTTAAGTTTTCCGTCAATTCTAAATCTTATTCTTGAAAATTTTTCATCAATTGGCTCAATATGGATATCACTTGCATTTAAATCAAGAGCTTTAGTAATAAGCTCATTTATATATGAGTCAATATTGGTCTTAATTAAATTATTGTCCATCACATACTCCAATATTTATCATCCAAGGACCTATATCGAACAGATTCAAGAAGATGTTTCACTTCAATTTTTTCGCATCCTTCAAGATCTGCAATAGTTCTACTCATTTTTATAATTTTATTGTAAGACCTTACAGAAAAATTATATTTATCAAAAGCTTTTTGTCCAATTTCCTTCACATTTTTATCAAGTTTTATATATTTTTTCATAAGCCTTGTGGAAAGAGCTCCATTAGTAGAAATTTCTTCATTTTCATATCTTTTTATTTGAATCTCTCTTGCTCTTTGGACTTCTTCTTTCATTTCTTTTGAAGATTTTGTTTTTATATTGTCATCCAAATCTTTGTATTTTACAGGCTTAATTTCTATATGAATATCAATCCTATCAAGAATTGGCGAAGATAATTTTGATAAATATCTTCTTATTTCATTTTGTGTGCAAGTACATTCCTTTAAAGGATTTCCAAAATTTCCACAAGGACAAGGATTCATAGCAGCAATCAAAATAAAATCTGCTGGATATTTGATACTTGCCATTGATCTTGAAATATTTATTTCTTTATTTTCCAATGGCTCTCTCAAAGCTTCTATGGTTTTTTTAGAAAATTCTGGAAATTCGTCCAAAAACAAAACTCCCTTGTGAGCGAGTGTTATTTCTCCTGCTTTTGGTATATTTGCACCTCCTCCAATCAAAGAAACTTCACTTGCTGAATGGTGGGGAGATCTGAATGGTCTATTATTTATTAATTTTCTACTTTCAAGAAGTCCCATTACTGAATAAATTTTTGTAACCTCAATTTTTTCTTCAAAATCCATATTTGGTAATATTGATGGTAAATGTTTAGCAGAAAAAGTTTTCCCACTACCTGGAGGTCCAATCATTAATAAGTTATGTCCACCAGCTGCTGCAATTTGTAATGCTCTTTTTAAAGAATCTTGACCTTTTATATCAGAAAAATCATAAGGATATGTAATATTTTTATTTGTATTTGATAATTTTGTTTTGTAGGGAGATTTTTTTGTATTTTCGTTAAGATATGAAACTAATTCTTCTAAATTTAAAAATGGAAAAATATTGCAATCATTTATTATTGCACACTCATCCTTATTTTCATCTGATATTATAAAATTTTTAAATCCCTTTTCTCTCATAGAAATTACCATGGCAAGGGCGCCTTTTACTGGGACAATTCTCCCATCAAGTGAGAGCTCGCCTATAAAAATAAAATCATCTTTGGTATTTTCAATTACTCCCATACTTTTTAAAAGAGAAATTGCAATTGGCAAATCTAGTTGAGTTCCTTCTTTTTTTATATCTGCAGGCGATAAATTTATGGTTATTCTTCCTTGAGGAAATTTGAAACCAGAATTTATAAGAGCAACTCTAATCCTATCTTTCGATTCTTTTATAGATGAATCTGGAAGACCAACTATATTAAAAGCTGGCATTCCACTAGTTATATCAGATTCAACCTCAATTGATTTTCCATCAAGACCCAAAAGAGTAACTGTATTTGTTTTTGAATACATTTTATTCTCCTAAAGCTAAAATTTTTTTATATTTTTTGAAATCCTCGTTAACTTCTACACAAAATTCTCTGTAGATTCCGTTTTTATCTTTAAAACCTAATTTGTGGCAATGAAGTAGTTGGTGGTCCAAATTAAATTTGTGTTTTACATTTCCATAAACAGGATCTCCCAAAAGCGGATGATTAATATAGGTCATGTGAACCCTAATTTGGTGAGTTCTTCCAGTTAAAATTTTTATTTTTACCAAGGAATAGCCATTATTTTCTGAAATAACTTCATACTTACTTATTGCATCACGACCAGAATTTGTAACCGCCATTTTTCTGCGATTATTTGGATCACGATCCATATAAGTGTGAACTGTTCCAGATTTTTTTTGAAAAATCCCATTACAAATTGCCAAATATTCCTTATCAACTTGTCTAGTTTCAAAAAGATTTTTTAAATATTTGTAAGATGAATTGCTTTTTGCAATTACCATAAGACCAGTTGTATCCTTGTCTAATCTGTGAACAATTCCCGGCCTATCATCTCCCCCTATATGGGATAAATTATCATAACCAAAATGATGTAAGAGTCCATTAACCAAAGTTCCACTAACAATTGAACCTGCTGGATGGACAATTACATTTTTATCCTTGTCAATAATTGCAAAATCTTCATTTTCATAAATAATTTTCAAATTCATATCTTCAGATTCAATTTTTGCTTTTTCAAACAATTGGTCTGAAATTTCTATATCATCTTCTAAAATTAATTTATAAGAAGGTTTTATTTTTTTATTATTTACTTTTATTTTGTCATCTTTGATAAAATCCTTCACCTTTTCTCTAGGAATTTCTTCAAAAATATCTGAAAGATATTTATCAATTCTAATTTCTTTATTTGCTTTAATTCTCATACCTAAATTATAGCATTATGAGAAAGTATATACAAAATAGGATTATTTTTAAAAATTTCAAATAAAAAACTCTTACAAAATAAAATTTTGCAAGAGCGCATTTCTAATATTAAACTTTTAATCTTTTTTCTCCATTATAAACTTCATCTATAATGCAAGATCCCAAACAAACTTCCCCGTCATAAAATACTGCAGCTTGGCCTGGCGTTACTGCTTTTGTTTTGTCATAGGTTATTTCTACTTTTCCATCATCTAAAATTTTTACATGAGAATTTATATCTTTTTGTCTATATCTAAATTTACATGTGCAGTCAAATTCTTTTTTTAGTCCCTTGGCTGAAATTGATGATAAATTTGATCCTATTAATCTATTTGAAAATAATTTTTCGTTATTTTTTCCTTGGCAAACTATTAGTTCGTTTTTTTCTAAATCTTTTCCACAAACAAACCACGCTTCTCCTTCTCCACCAATTCCAAGTCCTCTTCTTTGACCAATTGTGTGATACATTAAACCATAGTGTTTTCCCATTATATTTCCATCAGTATCAACTATATTTCCTTCTTTTGCAGGAAGATAATTAGATAAAAATTCATTAAAATTTCTCTCTCCAATAAAACAAATACCTGTCGAATCTTTTTTATCAGCTGTCGCCAAATTATTTTCTTTGGCAATTTTTCTTACTTCTTTTTTATCCAAATCTCCTACTGGAAATAAAACATCTTTTATTTGCTCTTGTGATAATTGTGAAAGAAAATATGTTTGGTCTTTATTTGAATCAAGACCTCTTAGCATTTTTGTTTCATCAGTTGACCTATCAACTCTTGCATAATGACCTGTTGCAAGATAATCTGCACCCAAATCTTTTGCGTAATCCAAAAAAGCCTTAAATTTTATTTCCTTATTACACATTATGTCTGGATTTGGAGTTCTTCCTTTCTTATATTCATCAAGAAAATATGAAAAAACTCTATCATAATATTCTTTTTCAAAATTTATTGAATAATATGGAATTCCTATTTGATTGCAAACTTTGACCGCATCTTCATAATCAACTTCTGCAGTACAAACTCCATTTTCATCTTCCTCATCCCAATTTTTCATAAAAATTCCGCTAACATCGTAGCCTTCTTGTTTTAATAAAAGGGCTGCAACAGATGAATCGACTCCACCACTAACACCAACGATAACTTTTATATCTTTTTTATCTTTCTTTTCCATCTATCCCCCTTAATTTTTTCAAAACTTCAAATGTATAATCAATATCATCTTTTTTATTTGTAAAACCAAAAGAAAATCTTACAGAATGTCTTGCCCTTTCTTCATCATACATATTTTTTATAACATTACTTGCTTCAACACTTCCTGCCCTACAAGCAGAGCCAACAGAAATGCAAATTCCATTCATGTCTAAATATGTAAGAAGAAGTTCATTTTTAACTTTTGGAAAATATAAATTTAATATATGGTCGGTAGAATTTTCCAAACTTCCATTAATTTCATATAAAAAATTTGATTCTTCTAATTTTTTTACAAAATAAGATTTTAATTCTTTGATTTTTTCTCTTTCACTATAAGCTTTTGGGAAAGATTTTGCCATAGAATAAGCGCCCATTGTAAAAGATGTTCCAGCTCTTCTATCTTTTTCTTGTTCTCCTCCTTTAATAAAAGGATTAATTTTTTGATTACAATAAAGAATACCAAAAGAATTTATACCGCCAATTTTGTGGCCTGATAGAGAAATTGAATTGCAATGAAGTTTTTCTACATCAATATCAATATGAGAATAAGCTTGAACACAATCAACATGAAAAAAAACATCCTTATCTTTTAAAAATTCTCCAATTTCATAAACTGGTTCAATTGCTCCTATTTCATTATTTACAAACATCAAAGAAACTAATTTGACATCTTCAGTAAGTTTTTCTTTCAACCCATCAAGTGAAAAATATCCATTTTTATCAACATCAAGAAAAATTGTTTTTTCCTTATTTACAGTATTTAAAATAGAATCATGCTCAATTTTTGAAGTTATTATTAAATCATTTTTGAAATTTGACAAAATTGTATTGTTAGCCTCACTTGCTGATGAAGTAAAAATTACATGATTTGGATTAGCATTGATAGATTTTGCAATTTCTTGTCTAGAATTTTCCAAAACTTTTTTTCCACTTCTTCCTAAAGCGTGTAAAGAATCAGGATTTCCATCAAAGTCTTCCATATGATCTAAAATATCTTCTAAAATTTCTTTTCTTTTTATTGATGTAGCTGCATAGTCAAAATATATCATTAAAATTTCCTTTTAATTTATAAAAGACCTAAAAAATTAGGTCCTTAGTCGTCAAATTCTTCTTTTAAAACTTCTTTTAAAACTTCAGCTTCTTCTTTAGTAAAAGTAATCCCCTTACTCATCCTTGTATGATCTTCATTCCAATCCCTCAAATCATATTTTGGATCTCTCTCATTCCAAGAAACAAGATTTAATTCCTTTGTCCATCCTTTGGCATTTGTTGAAAGAACACCTAAATTTTCTACTATATCAAATTTAATTGCCATAAAAACTCCTAACTATAATAATTTCTTGGCAAAGAACTTAGCAAAACATTCTCGATTTCACTAGCTGCCAATTCCATTTTTCTAATTCTTCTTTTTATTCTACCCTTTTGTTTTATAATTTCCTCATCATCAAGATTTTTTATATCATCAAAACTTTTTAAAAGATTTTTAATTTTTATATCATCTGTATTATAAGATAAGTTTAAATCATTAAACTTATCGATCTTTTCAACAAAATCATAAGGATTATGGTCCATCAATGAAATATAAGAATCCATAAAAATTCTATTAAGCTTATTTTTATCATTATAAAATTGATTTAAATTTTCATATCCTGTCAAATAAAAATTCAATTCAAATTCAGCCTTAATCAAACGAATTTTTAATTCCATTAAGTTTTTTTGATTTTTAGTTAAATTATTTTCATCAAAAACGCCCATATTATCCTCTCCTTTGAGTATAATATCACAGAAAAATTTCTCCTACAAGGATTGTATTATAAAGTTTTGAAATATCAATTTTTATTTATTAAATTTTTATTAATTACAATTTTGTAATATAAAAAACCTAGACTAAGCTAGGTTAAGACTATTGATAAAGTATACAAATCCTCATGCTAAGAATATCATACGGAAAAATTTGATTTGATTTCAAATTTGAAAATTCGTTAAAAATCGCACTGTTTGAGCGTTAGCGAGTTTGCGATTTTAGAATTTTGAAATTTAAAAATCAACAATTTTGGGAGTCAGATATTCGTGCTTGAGGGTTTGTCTACGATCTGAACCTAGTTTAACCTAGGTTTGGTTTATCTAATAAGTTGATGTGGCAGTAACCATTTGGATTTTTTTCTAAATAATTTTGGTGGTAATCTTCTGCTTTTATGAAATTTTCTAATTTTTCTACTTTTATTTGTATTTTTCTTTCTTCATTTTTTTGTTTTTGATCTAAAAATTTTCTAGAAAATTCTAAATCTTTTTCATCATTTGAAAAAATTCCACTTCTATATTGACTACCAACATCATTTCCTTGTTTATTTATTGAAAATGGATCAATAATATAGTAAAAATATTCTAAAATTCTTTTTAGTGATTCTTCTTTTCCATCATATATTATCTCTACAGTTTCTGCGTGATTTGTTTTATATAAATTTTCATAAGATGTATTTTCCGTATTTCCATTAGCATATCCTACAAGAGTTTTTTCTATTCCTTTTATATCTTTAAAATATGCTTCTATTCCCCAAAAACATCCTCCTGCTAAATATATTTTTTTCATTTTTTCTTTTTTCTCCAATCGTATCTCTTGCTAGGTTTTCTAAATTTAAATCCTCTTAATGATTTTGATAGAGCTGATGCCAATAATATACCAAATGAAATTGCAGACGCAGCTGCTAGGGTATCAAATAAATTTATTAAAGCCAAAGATTTTTCTCCGTCAACAAAATAGTATAAGGTATTATAGATTCCTTTTCCAGGAACTAAATTGATTATTCCAGGAACTATAAATAATATAGCTGGCATATGACATTTTCTTGCAAAAATTTCTCCCATTATACCTGTAAAATATGCACCTGCTAAGGCTTTTAAAAAAACTCCATCTCCAATTACATCTCCAACTATTTGATATATTACAAATCCAATTGCACCAGCAAGTGATGATAATTTTATCGAACTTTTTGGACAAGAAAATAGCATAGCAAAACCCACAGCTGAAATATATGAAAATATAAATCCTAATAATAAATGCATATTTCCTCCTTATAAAATAGTCATTGGTACTGCAACGCCAATTGCAAGAGCTAATGAAATAAATAAAGACATTGTAAGTCCTACAAGTCCGCTTGTCGCATCTCCACTCATCAAATCTCTTATAGAATTTGTCAAAATAAATCCCGGTACATATGGCATCATAGATGAAATTATTACATTTGCCGTATTAAACCCACCAAAAAATTTTCCAATCATCAGGGTTAAAAATGATACCATTATTCCTGCGACAAAATTATCAATAAAATATCCGTACATTTTCTTTTCAATATTTCTATATACAAGAAAAGTTAACAATGATACAAGAAACGTAACTGGAAGATCCAAAAAAATTGGATCTTTTGGATTTACCAAAATTGGAAAAGCAGTTGATGCAAGAACTGCACCGATAATTGTAACTTTCGGATCAATAATCGTAGTTTTTCTTATATTGTCAAGTTCAATTAAAGCTTCATCCAATGTTAATTCGTGATTACAAAATTTTCTAGAAAAAGAATTTACCTTATCTACAATTATTAAATTATTTCCCCTATTTTTTACTCTCTTAACATTAGCATATGTTTTTCCATCGACATTAAATGAATACATCATAGCATTAAAAGTTGCAAAAACATCAATATCACTAGCATTATAAATTGACCTAATAATTCTTTCTACAGTATCTTCAACCCTATAAATTTCGGCACCATTTTTTAACATCATTGCTCCTGCTCTTGATGTTATTTCTAGTAATTTGTTTATATCATCTTCGTTATACTTCATTTGCAAATTCCTTTTTTAAATGCAAAAGTAACTTTCCTAAATTGAAGGAAAGTTACTTTTAGAAAAATTTTACATATTTTTATATTTATTTATATTATCAGAAGATAGAAAGTCATAAGCATCATTTATTTTTTGAAATTTTTCTGTTGCATTTGGATCTGTACTGATATCCGGGTGATATTTCTTAGCAAGTTTCCTATAGGCAAGTTTTATTTCATATTGATCACTTGTGTATGAAACTCCCAAAGTATCACAGGCTTTTTGATATTTTTCCTTAAAACCAAGGTCATTTACAAATCCACCATTTTGATAGGATCCTGTGTTATATCCACCATTAAAATTTCTTTCGTCAAAATCAAATCCAGAAAAATTAAATCCTTGAAAAAATTCCTCAAATTTTTGATTCATTTCTTCTTGTCTTCTTTGTCTTTCTTCTTCAGCTTGTCTTCTTCTTTCTCTTTCTTGGTCAAGCCTATATTTTTTAGCATAATCTGATAAATTTTCATATCCTTTCATTTGTCCAGATATTAATGTATCAGCCTTATCATACATCCATTCTATTAAGGTGTAATTTCCATATCTTAATAAAGAAATAAATGATTTTCCTAAAAATGGAACTACAGCTATTACTAAAAATATAGTTAAAAGTCTTGGTGGAATTGCTATAAAAAATATTGGTAAAACAAATATAGCAGAACATCCAATTAACATTATAACTTGGCTTAAACCTTCAAAGACTGTAACAATGGCATTTAAAATATTTATTAAAAAATTAAATATTGAATTTAATACGCTTGCCAGTCCATGGATAAATTTTCCAAATATTTTTTTCACTTTTTTCTCCAATCTACCATGATTATACCCAAGTTATTTTTGTATGTCTACTAGCCGAAAAGCTCTTCATTATTAGAATTATAAAGTTTGTAATAAATTCCTTTTTTATCTAATAATTCTTTATGACTTCCTCTTTCAACAATTCCATCATCAGTTAAGACAATAATAGAATCAGCATTTATAATTGTAGAAAGTCTGTGGGCGATTGTTAATGTTGTTCTTCCCTTAGATAATTTTTCCAAAGAATCTTGAACTATAGCCTCACTTGTATTATCTAAAGAAGAAGTTGCCTCATCCAAAATTAAAATTGGTGGATTTTTCAAAAATACCCTTGCAATAGAAATTCTTTGTTTTTGACCTCCAGAAAGTTTAACTCCTCTTTCTCCAATATAAGTATCAAATCCATTTGATAATTCCATAATAAAATCATAAGCTCCCGCAAGCTTACTTGCCATAATTATTTCATCATCACTGGCATCTTCTTTTCCATACAAAATATTTTCTCTGATAGTTCCACCAAATAAATAAACATCCTGTTGGACAATACCTATGTTATTTCTCAAAGAATTTAAGGTTAAATCATTAATGTCTTTATCGTCAATTAAAATTCTTCCCTTATTTGTCTCATAAAATCTAGGAATTAGTTTTGTAACAGTAGTTTTTCCTGCCCCAGATGGTCCAACAAGAGCAACATTTTCTCCAACATTTATGTCAAAATTAATATCTTCCAAAATCCATGGATCTTCATCTGCTTGGTCTGGATATTTAAAATATGCATGGTCAAAGGAAATTTTTCCCTTAACATCTGTAAGTTTTTTGGAATTTTCTTTATCAAATATATCGGATTTCATATTAATTACTTCATTAAATCTTTCAATTCCAGTAATTCCTTTTTGATATTGGTCAGTAAATTCTACAAGCCTATTAACTGTTGCAATAATTGTATTTAAATATAAAACAAAGGCAACAAGGTCTCCTGGGCTCATTATATTTTTTATAACAAAATTACCACCCATAATTATTAAAATTGCATACATACTTCCTGCAAATAATTGGTTAATCATGTTATAAGATGCCATATTATAATATTTTACTTTTTTAATATCGACAAACTTATCATTTCCCTTTTTAAATTTTCTTTTTTCTAAATCTTCGTTGGCAAAAGATTTAACAACATCAATTCCAAGTAGAGAATCTTCTATACTTGCATTTATTTCACCAATTTGTCTTTTTTCACTTTTAACTGATCTTGAAAAAGCTCTTCTTTTAACTCTTGCAGCATACACCATTACCGGAATAATAATATACAAAACCAAAGTTAAAGGAATATTTATAGTCATCAAAACTACAAATGATATTGTAAGTTTTATAAATCCTATAAAAAATTCTTCAGGACAATGATGGGAAAATTCCGTAATATCAAATAAATCTGTTGTCATTCTGCTCATTAGTTGACCAATTTTTGTTTCGTTAAAAAATGCAGTTGACATTGTCAAAAAATGTTTGAAAATATCACGCCTCATATCTTTTTCAATATGAGCTCCCATTATATGACCATAAGATTGCATAAAATATCTTCCAGCAACTTCTACAAGTTTCGTTAGAGCATATATTAAAGTAAGTTTTATAATAATAGAATAAGTTAGGCTAGAATTTGATGCATGATCTGTGAGTGTTGATAAAATAATTGGTAAAATTAATTCACAAACAGTTGTTAAAAATGCAGAAAATAAATCAATAGCCAAAATATTTTTGTAATCCTTGTAATAAGGAATAAATTTTTTGATTAATTCTTTATCAGAATAAGTTCTTTTTTCCATTTCTCCTCCTTTTTATTTATACTCTAGTATTTTACTACTAATTAAAACTAATTCACTTGATTTTTTATTTGTAATTGTTAAAATATTATTAAAGATATTATTAGGAGGAAATATGGCAAGAATAATTGAAAAAACAAATCTTAATGATTCTACCATTAAATTTGTTGTAAATTCTCCAGATATTGCCAAAAGAGCAAAACCTGGCCAATTTATAATTTTAAGAATAGATGAAAAAGGAGAAAGAGTTCCTTTTACAATTTCTGAAACTGATGATGAAAACGTAACAATAATTGTTCAAATCGTTGGTGGAACAACCATAAGAATGAATGAATTAAAAGCTGGTGATGGATTTTTAGATTTTGTTGGACCTTTAGGACAACCAACAGAACTTGATAAATATAAAGGAAAAAATGTTTGTGTAATTGGTGGCGGTCTAGGAACTGCTATTGCCTACCCTCAAGCAAAATATTTACATAAAATTGGAGCCCATACAGATGTAATAATGGGTTTTAAAAATAAAGACATAATAATTCTTGAAGATGAATTAAAAGAATCTTCTGATAATTTATATATTACTACTGATGATGGATCTTATGGAAAACAAGGTTTTGTTACTGAAGTTTTAAAAGAAAATATTGAAAATGGAAAAAAATATGATCTTGTTTTAGCAATTGGACCAATGATAATGATGAAAAATACTGCTCTTGTTACAAAAGAATATGACATACCAACTATTGTTTCACTAAACTCAATTATGGTAGATGGAACAGGAATGTGTGGTTGTTGTAGAGTAACAGTTGGTGGCGAAATGAAATTTGCATGTGTTGATGGTCCAGATTTTGATGCTTTTGAAGTAGATTTTGATGAGGCTATGAACAGGGGAAGAAATTACCAACAAGAAGAAAGAGAACATATTTGTAGACTAACAGGAGATATAAGAAATGGCAAAATTTAATATGAGTAAAGAAAAGGTAGTTATGCCTGAACAAGATCCAAATGTTAGAAACAAAAATTTTAAGGAAGTATCTTTGGGTTATGATTTAGAAATGGCCCAAGAAGAAGCACTTAGATGTGTTCAATGTAAAAACAAACCTTGTATGGGAGGATGCCCAGTTTCAGTAAGAATTCCAGAATTTATTCACCAAGTTGTAGGGGGAGATTTGGATAAGGCTTACGAAATTATTTCATCAACAAATAACCTTCCGGCAATTTGTGGTAGAGTTTGTCCGCAAGAAAGCCAATGTGAAGGAGTTTGTACAAGAGGAAAAAATGGTGAAGCTGTAGGAATCGGTCGCCTTGAAAGATTTGTTGCAGATTATCATATGAATAAATCTTATAATAAACCAGTTGAAGTTACAGGACAAAATAAAAAAGTTGCAGTTGTCGGATCTGGTCCTTCAGGACTTTCATGTGCGGCTGACCTTGCAAAATTAGGATATCAAGTTGTAATGTTTGAAGCTTTCCACACAGCAGGTGGAGTTTTGATGTATGGAATTCCAGAATTTAGACTTCCAAAAACTTTAGTACAAAAAGAATTAAAAAATGTAATTGGTCTTGGTGTAAAACTTCAAAGAAATACAATTATTGGTAGAACAAAATCAATTAATGAATTATTTGATGAAGGTTTTGAGGCAGTTTATGTTTCAACTGGGGCTGGTCTTCCAAAATTTTTGGGAATTGAAGGAGAAAATTTAAATGGAGTTTATTCTGCAAATGAATTTTTGACAAGAATGAACTTGATG
This sequence comes from uncultured Anaerococcus sp., assembly GCA_900550345.1. Lineage (GTDB taxonomy): Bacteria > Bacillota > Clostridia > Tissierellales > Peptoniphilaceae > Anaerococcus. The sequence goes on from URRX01000016.1 coordinate 13,168, forward strand.
AAAGCATATAAATTTCCAGAATATGATACACCAGTTCATATTGGCAAAAAAGTTTGTGTAGTTGGTGGTGGAAACGTAGCGATGGATGCGGCAAGATCTGCAAAAAGAATGGGTGCAGATGTAACTGTTGTTTACAGAAGAAGTTTCGAACAAATGCCAGCTAGAGTTGAAGAAAGCCACCATGCAAAGGAAGAAGGAATTAACTTTATGAACCTCCACAATCCTGTTGAAATTAAAGGAGAAAATGGCTGGGTTAAAAAAGTTAAACTCGAAGTAATGGAATTAGGAGAAGAAGATAAATCTGGAAGAAGACGTCCAATTCCTACTGGAAAATATGAAGAAGTTGATTTTGATTCTGTAATTGTTTCAATTGGTCAATCTCCAAACCCATTAATCAAACAAACAAATGATGATATTAATACAGAATCATGGGGTGGAATTATTATTGATGATTCTACAATGACAAGTAAAGACGGAGTTTTTGCAGGAGGAGATGCAGTTAGTGGAGCTGCAACAGTAATTCTTGCTATGGGAGCTGGTAAAAAAGCTGCTGAAAATATTGATAAATATATAAAAAATAAGAATAAATAATTCTATTTAACTTAATTAATAATTTAGTGTATCAACCTAAATCTTTATTCTAGATTAGGTTGATACATTTTTTATGTAAATTTTAAAATAAAAATCCGATTAAAAGATTTTTATTAATCTGTTTAATCGGATTTTTTAATCTATTTTCTATTTAATTTTTTCTATTATTCTAGATTTTGTTTCAAAATCGTCGCTAGTTCCTGTAATTGATTTATTTTCTTTTGCGATTTTTGACATTTGTTCTAGAATATCACTAATTTCTGTTACATCTCCAGATTTATTTGCAAGTTTATCAATTCCTTTTGTTTTATAATCACTTAATCCCTTTTTAAATTTATCAAATGATGAAACATATTGATCACTTCCATTTTTTAGTTGAGATGTAGAATCACTTAATTTATTAATTCCATTATCTAATTGTTTGATTCCATTTGCCATTGGATTTATTGCTGTTTCATTTATATTTGCAAGTTGAGAAAGAGATTTTGATCTTTCTTGGAATTGATTTAATCCACTAGATAAAGATGCAGATCCATTTCTTAGTTCTTCGGAATTAGAATCTAATTGACTAATTGCATTTGAAAGTTTATTTACACCTTCTTGGTTTGCTTGAGTTCCGTATTTTAATTTTTCTGAACCTGCTTTAATTTGTTTTGTAGACTCATCAAGCATTACTACTGAATCTTGTAATTTTTTAATATTACTATTTGATAAAGCTCCACCAATTTTTTTGCTTGCTTCTGAAAGTTTTGCTGATGATGTTTGAACAGTTTCTTTTGACTCATTTAATTTTGAACTTACTTGACCTAAATTATTATTTACTTGTCCTATTGATGAAGTAAGTTCTGATGATCCATTAGCTAATTGTCCAAGTCCTTGTTTAATAGCAGCATTTGCTTGGCCATTTGCACTTATTGATCCAGATTCATTGTTTAATCCTTGTTTTACTGCCTTTAAGTTTTCAATTTCTGCTGAAAGAGAGCCGTCCTCATTTTTTGCTTGTAAATTTGCTATAACTTGGTCGATTGCACCAGCTTGAGCGTTTATATTTTGAACACTAGAATCAAGACTTGGTGCATTTTGAGCACTTTGATTTAAATTATTTATACCTTGATTTAATGTTTTTGAAGATTCTTCAATTTTTGAAAGTCCCCCGCTCAATTGACTAACACTATCTGCTAGTGGGCTAATTCCATTTGATAATTGACCGAGTCCGTTTGATAGTTGATTCATAGAATTAGTTAAATTTGCTATATCATTTCCATTTGTTACTTTTGATAGATTATCTCTTAAACTTGCTGTTCCATTGCTTAATTTCATAAGTGATGAATCTAATTGACTAGCTCCATTATTTAAACTAACAGATCCATCTTGCAATTTTGCCATATTATTATTTATTTGTCCAACTGCTATTGTGTATTGGTTAACACCATTATATAGCTTTGAACTTCCATTATTTAGTTGGTTAACTGCTGTATTCACTGTTTGAATTTTTCCTGGCAAACTAGCAAAAGCATTTGATAATTGATCGAATGAGCTTACTATTTTATTAGATCCTTGAGATAATTGACCTGCCCCTTGATTTAATTTTCCAATTCCATCATTTAATTTTTTGCTTCCTTCATCTAATTTGTTTGAACCATCAACAAGTTTTGCTGCATTTTCTTCTAAATCATTTACTCCATTTTTTAATTCATCTAAGGAATCAAGTTTTGCATCTTCTTGGAAAAATTCATTAGTGATAAGAGCATAAACTTCAGTTGGTTCATAGTCTTTAACATCCATTTCCATTTCTACTTTATCTTTGAAGTTATCAAGCTTATCCCCTTCTATAACTCCCTGGAAATTTTCTCTAAGTCCTGGTGTCAAAACAGCTGCAACTATTTCATTTTTTCCGTCTTTAACAAGCTTTCCACTATTTGTTGTAAGATTTTTCACCTTATCAGAATTAAAATTCATTTCAGCAAGGGCAAGGTATGGAGAATAAATTTCTTTATTTTTACCATCTATTTTTGCATTAGTTTTCTTTTTATTAATAGCTTCTATTTTTATTTTTAAATGCCCAGATTTACCCTTTAATTTATCTGAAGTTATTTCTTTACCATCTAAAAAATATTTTACATTTATATCAACCGGTAAATCTTCCTTACTTTTTCCTTGATAGTAAATATCTTTACTATCTTCATTCCAATTAATATAACCATTATCCAGATTAACTTTTTTATCTGTCTTTAAATTTTTTATATCTTTTAGATTTGTTTTATCTTTTA
>URRX01000017.1 GCA_900550345.1 uncultured Anaerococcus sp.
TTTCATTGTTTAGAAAAGAAAGGTAAGATTTTATTTCTTTTACTTCTTTCATTGCTGAAGGTAAAATTTCTTGATAAATTAAATTAGATAAAACTTCTAATTCTTGTTGGCAGAATTTACATATTTCATCAAATTCTACATTTATAATTGAATCTATTTCTTTTTGACTAAAGATTTTTTCATCTTTGTATAGGTCAAAAGATGAATTATTATTTGCAAAAACTAAAGCATCTAGGAAGGTTTTGTGGTTTTCTAATCCTCTTTTTTCAGCTTCTTTTACCCACTCTTTAGAATAACCATCTCCTTGGAATAATATTTTAGAGTTTTCTTTATAAGTTTCTTTTACAATTTTATAAACTTCATTTTTTAAATCTTTATCACTTTTTCCTTCAAGCCTTTGGTAAAATTCTTTTAAAACTTTTGCCATAGAAAGATTTATTACTGTATTTAAATCTGCAGCTGATTTTGATGAGCCAAGCATTCTAAATTCAAATTTATTTCCAGTAAAAGCAATTGGCGAGGTCCTATTTCTATCTGATGAATCTGTAGAAAGTTCACCAAGATGAGGAATTTTGACCTTGTTTTTTATATCTTTAATCTTTTCATCATTTGCAATTGATTTTAAAATATTTTCCAAATCTTTTCCAATAAAAACTGAAATTATTGATGGAGGTGCTTCGTTTCCACCAAGTCTATAATCATTTGAGACTGAAGATGAAGAAAGTCTAATTAAGTTTTGGTATTTATTGCATACTTTAATCATTGCTGATAAAAATAGCAAAAATAGGTGGTTATTTTTTGGATCTTTTCCTGGGGAAAAACAATTTTTTCCATAATTTGTAGATAAGGAATAATTATTGTGTTTACCACTTCCTGCCATATTTTTGAAAGGTTTTTCTTTTAAAAGACAATATAAATTATGTCTAATAGCAGTTTTTTCCAAAATATGCATCAACAATTGATTATTATCAACTGAAATATTAGCATTTTCAAACATTATGGCAATTTCAAATTGATTTGGGCCAACCTCGTTATGCTCAGCTTCCATATATATTCCCAAATCATAAAGTTGTTCATTTATATCTTCAAAAAAATCATTAACTCTTTGTGGAATTGCTCCAAGATAATGAGAAATAATTTCTTTTTCAACCATAGGATCACGACCAACTAGACTCATTCCACAATATTCAAGGTCAATTCTTTTATCAAAAAATTCTTTATCTATCAAATAAAATTCTTGTTCAAGACCAACTTTTGGTTTTACCCTATAAGTTTTTTCCTCCTTCAAAAATAAATTACAAATTGGACTGGCATACTTACTAATCCTATTCATTGATTCAATTAAAGGCAATTTTTTATCAAGTTTTTCTCCATAAAAAGAAACAAAAACTGATGGTATATATAAAACTTTATCTTCTATAAAAGAATTTGCTGTCAGATCCCAATATGTATAACCACGTGCCTCAAAAGTTGATCTCATTCCACCAGATGGAAATGATGATGCATCTGGTTCTCCCTTTATTAGTTCTTTTCCAGAAAATCTATTTATTGGATTGTGTTTATCATCTCTATTTAAAAAAGCAGTTTTTTTGTTGGCTGTTTTTCCATTTAAAGGTTGAAACCAATGAGTATAAGAAGTTGCACCTTTTGAAATAGCCCAAGATTTCATGGCGTGTGCAATAGAATCTGCAGTTTCCCTATCAAGATTATCATTATTTCTGGCAGCTTCTTTCCATTTTAAATAAACGGGAAAGGGTACATTTTCTTTCATAGTCTTTTTATCAAAAGCTAAGTTTCCAAATTTTTTTAAATCCATCATTTTACCTTTCTTAAATTCTAAAATTTTCAAAAAATTGTTCAGTTAATTATATCACAAATAGCCTAAATTTAAATTTATTAAAAATATATTATTTTATAAAATATTTTTTAGATTAATAAATATTTACAATTAAAATTTTAATAATTGACACTATACAAATATAATGATAAATTAATAGTAGTTGAAATATAAATATTTTGAGGATGGGGAAATGAGAAAAAACAAAAAAACTTTAATATTTTTATCAGGAATTATAGCATTTCAATTTTTTGCTCCAAAAAGTGAGTCAAAAGCCAAAGCTTTATTAATAAATTATGATATTACTGAAGGAGTAAATGTTACTGACAAACCAAGTGGCGAAAAGGGCATGAAATTTGTCGGTGGAATTGATTATCCTGATGTATATGAAATAAAAGGCGAAAAAAACGATTGTTTCGAAATAGAATTTGAAGGCAAAAAAGCCTACACCGAAAAAGCTTGGTATCATGTTTTAGATGATATAAAAGCTATAAACAAAGGAAAAATTTACGAAAAAGCCGATGAAAAATCAAAAGAAGTTGCTGATTTTAAAAAAGATGAAAAAGTTACTTTGGTAAATTTTTCTGATAATGATTTTGTAAAAATAAAAAAAGGCGATAAAACAGGATTTGCAAAAATTGATAATTTTGATATTTCCAAAAAAGATTCTAAAGACTTGGATAAAATCAAAGATAAATATAAGAAAATATACGAATCTATAAAAAGATATATGGATTATCTTGATAGAAATAATTTAAGTTTGTATCCAGTTGATGAAAAAAATACAGAAGTTCAAAATGAAATCACAAGAATTTATCCTGAAAATAATACAGAAGATAATCAAAACGATCAAAGCGAAGAAGTTGAATATGTTTATTACACAGTTGATGGCGATGATATAGGATCAAAGGCTTATAATTTTGCAACAAACTTTATTGGCAATCCATATGTTTGGGGTGGAACAAGTCTTACAAATGGAGTTGATTGTTCTGGTTTTACCCAACAAGTATATGGAAAATTTGGAATAGGTCTTCCCCATTTTGCCCAAAGTCAAGCAGATTATGGAAAAACAATAAATCTTGGTGAGGAAAAAGCAGGAGACTTGGTATTTTTTGGAACAAGCCTTTCAAATATTACCCACGTTGCAATAGCAGATGGTCAAGGTGGAATAGTTCATGCAGCAAATCCAAGAGATGGAATAATAACATCAGGAATAGGAAATCCTATAATTATAAAAAGATTAATAGAAGAATAAAAAACGTCCTTAGGGCGTTTCAGAGCGTAGATAAAGTCAGTTTAATAATATATTAATAATTCAAAAATAAAATTGTGCTATAACCCATCTCGACTAAGTGAGTGAAACGAAAGCATGGAGATATCTCATGAGATTTCTCCGCTCGTTGCACTCGGTTGAAATGGGTAAATTTTTAGTTTATCAACATACTGAAACGTCGTTGGGACGTTTTTTTTTATTGTTTGTCAGAAAAAATAATGCTATAATAATTTAAAATATTAAATTTTATAAAATTTAATTTGTAATTATAAGGAGTTAAAAATGACGGATACATTAAATCCATTAAAGTCAGCACAAAATCAAATAAAAATAGCTTGCCAAAAATTAAATTTGGATCCAGCTGTTTATGAAATTTTAAAAGAGCCTCAAAGATTTATTGAAATTTCTATTCCAGTAAAAATGGATGATGGATCTTTGAAAGTATTTAAAGGATACAGGTCTGCTCACAACAATGCTCTTGGCCCTTCTAAGGGTGGAGTTAGATTTCATCAAAATGTAAATATAGAAGAGGTTAAGGCTCTATCAACTTGGATGAGTTTAAAAGCAGGACTTTTGGAAATTCCTTATGGCGGAGGAAAAGGTGGTATCACTGTTGATCCAAAAAAATTATCTGAAAGAGAACTTGAAAATTTATCTCGTGGCTATATTAGAGGTCTTCATAAATATTTGGGAGAAAGAATCGATATTCCAGCACCAGATGTAAATACAAATGGAAAAATAATGTCATATTTTACAGACGAATATATAAAATTAAATGGGGATAGACAAGATATTGGAACTTTTACTGGCAAACCATTAATTCTTGGAGGAAGCCTTGGTAGAGATGAAGCTACGGGTTTTGGAGTAGTAATTACTACAAAATATGTAGCTAAAAAAATAGGACTTGATTTAAAAAATTCTGAAATTGGTCTTCAAGGTTTTGGAAATGTAGGAAGCTATACTTTAAAATATTTGATAAAAGAAGGAGCAAAAGTTAAATATCTTTCAATTAGAGATGAAAGTGAAAAATGTGGACGCTCTGCCCTTTATTCAGAAAATGGATTTGATTATGAATCTTTAAAAAAATATAGGCAAGAAAATAAAACTCTTGTTGGATATCCTAATGCTAAAAAAATATCTGATGAAGCGTTTTGGAATACAAAATTTGATATCTTAATTCCTGCAGCCTTAGAAAATATTATAACCGAAAAAATAGCTAGAAATTTAGATGTAAAATTAATTGTAGAGGGTGCAAATGGACCTACAACTCCTGAGGCAGATAAAATTCTTAAAGAAAAAAATGTAGAAGTGATTGCTGATATTCTTGCAAATTCTGGTGGGGTTTTGGTTTCTTATTATGAATGGATACAAAATCAATATGGAAATTATTGGTCAAAAGAAAAAGTTCAAGAAAAACAAGTTAAAGATATGAAAAAATCTCTTGATGGAATTTACCAAATAAAAGAAGAATATAAGACAGATTTAAGAGAAGCTTCATATATGTTTGCAATAAAAAGAATAGCAGAAGCTATGAAGCTTCGTGGTTGGTATTAAAATATATTTTTAATTTTAACTTAATATAAATATAAAAATAAACCCATCTCGAGTGTTATTGAGAGATCTCTCCACACTAAAATCCTTTTGCTTTGCAAATTCTTCCGTGATTTAGTACTAGTTTTAGGAATAAATATGCCAAATCAAGGCATATTTATCAGGTCGAGATGGGTGTTTCTTTCTTTATTTTTTATAAAAAAAACTATTTAATATTTTCTAAAAAATAATATTTCAAAATTTATCTTAAAATTAAATAAAAAAATTACCCATCTCGATCCCAGTCGAGAGATCTATTTGCTTTATTTTATCTTAAAAATTTACTTATTCTTTGAGATCTCTCAACTCCTTATAGTGTGTCGAGATGGGTTTTTATGATTTTTAATTAATTATTTGAACTATCATTATTTGAATTTGTAAATGATGAGAATAAATCTTTAAAAAATTGAACTATTTTATCCCAAAGACCTGACTCTTTTACATCATTTCCAACTTTATTTATATCATCTTTATTATCTTCGTAGAATTTTTTACCTTTTTCTGTAAGATCTCCTGCGAATTTTTTTAGGTTTTCTTCTACATTTTTGCTATCTATCGCTGGACTTTCTTGATATTTTTCAAAATAATTTACAAGAATTTGTATATTATTATTTGAAAGTATATCCCCCATATTTACATTTTTCAAAGCATCTTGAATAAATATTTGAATTTGGTTGCTATCTGCAGGCTTTCCATTTTGATCTTTGTATTCTTTTAGATTTTGTTTTACTTCTGCAACAGCTTGGTCTAATTTATCTTTATCAAAAGATCCATTTCCTTCATTTTCATCACTAATTTTTTTCAAAGTTCCAAGTTCTTCTTGGGCAGTTTGTGTACTTTGTGTATCAACTTTTTCACCAGTCATTTCAAATGCTTTATAAACTCCAACTAAAGCAGATTCTCCAGTAACTTTTGTTGGACTTGCTACTTTTATTTCTGCATCACTAATTCCTGAAGTTATGGCTGCATTTGTGTATTGACTTTCTGTAATTGATGTAATATTTTCAGGTGTCAAAATATCTACCTTTATTCCACTTCCTTCTGGAAGTTTTTTTACAGAAACTGATGAAATCATATCATAGTCGTTTGCGCTGTATCCTAAATATTTTTCACAATCAGCACCATTTACACTTGCCATGTTTATATCTTCTGTTAGTTCTAATTTATTTTTTACTTGATCAATTTGATTTTGATTTAATCCAATACCATACATGAATGAATGTTTATCTGAATCAAAATTATCATTAGCCTTTGAAATTTGCGGAATAGATAGAATTATTGCAAATAATAACCCTAAAAGCCACTTGTTTTTAATTATTTTTTTCATAAATCTCCCCTAAAATTTTATAGATTTTCAATTTTTTCTACTAAATTATCTAGATCACTTTCATCTATTTCTTCAATATTTCCTTGATCAATCAAGCTAGTTATTTCTGGATTTATAGCAAGTTTAGAAACTGTATCAATATCAAATTTTTCTGCTGTTTTTTCTGTTGAGCCTTCCCCAAAAATTTTATATACATTTCCAGTATCTGGCGCTTTGAAATATGACATATTCTCTACAATTCCCAAAGTAGTTTTTCCCATCATTTTTGCCATGTTTAAGGATTTTTCTACTACCATTCCTACAAGATCTTGTGGAGTTGTTACTGCAACTACCCCATCAATATTTAGTGATTGGAAAACTGTAAGTGGAATATCACTTGTTCCTGGAGGCATATCTATTAATAAATAATCAATTTCTCCCCAATCCACATCTGTGTAAAATTGTTTTAAAACATTATTTACTATTGATGATCTCCATACAACTGGAGCTGATTTATCCTCTAAAACTAAATTTATAGACATAATTTTAATTCCACCCACGCTTTCTGGTGCAATCAATGTCCCATCTTCAAGACTTCTTACGCTATCTTTTATTCCAAAAGCTTGAGGAATTGATGGACCTGTAATATCTGCATCTAAGATTGCAACCTTATTTCCATTTTTTGAAAGTTTTGCTGCGAGCATACTTGTTACAGAAGATTTTCCAACTCCTCCCTTACCAGACATAACTGCTATAGTTTTTTTAATTTTTGAACCTTCTTTTGGTTTTATTTTAAATTTATCAAAATTCATTTTATTTTCTGTCATCTCTAACTCCTTTCAAGTCTTCTAATAAATATATTATATTATATTTTCAATAATTTTCTATCTATTAACTTTTATTTTCAAGCTTATCTTATATTTAAATTATGTGATAAAAAAGTTTATTAATTAATAAACAAAAATAATATTTTTTCATATAAAAATATAAATATTTATTTGACAAATGTAATTTAAGGATGTATTATTAGTCTAAGATTAAATATAAAAACTTTGAAAAGAAGAGTAGCTAATAAATTATAAGCACAGAGAATCTTTGTAGGCTGAAAAAAGATCTTATAATCTTAGTGAATAAAGACTTAGAGTTGTATCGAGGATATTTTGATTCGATATCGTGATTTGCACGTTATAGCAAAGGGGTATAATTTTGTACTTTCTTATTGGATCCTTTGAAAGTATATTTTGTACTTAATAAGGATATTTTTGTGAAAAAATATTAAATTTGGGTGGTAACACGGTCTTCGTCCCTTGAGGGATGAGGACCGTTTTTTATATTTAATTCTTAACTTATAATAAAGAAAAATTTTGGAGGAAAAAATGAAAAAATTATTTAAGTTTCTTATGGCTTTTGTTTTTGCCTTTGTTTTTACAATGGAAATTTCACATGCTGATGAGGACACATTTAAGGTTGGAATGGAAGTAAATTATGCACCTTTTAACTTTTCTCAAGTTGATGATTCTAACGGAGCAGTTGAGATAAAAAATTCTAAGGGCGAATATGCAAATGGATATGATGTTCAAATTGCAAAAAAAATTGCCGATAGACTAGGAAAAAAATTAGAAATTTATAAGACTGAGTGGGACGGACTTCCTCCAGCTCTTACAAGTGGAAAAATTGATGCCATTATTGCAGGTATGAGCCCAACTGCCGAAAGAAAAAAAGAAATTGATTTTACAAATTCTTATTATGTATCAGATTTGGTTGTAGTTTTGAAAAAAGATTCTTCTTTTGCAAAGGCAAAATCTTTAAAAGATTTTAAAGATGCAAAACTTACAGGACAGTTAAATACTTTTCATTACACGGTACTTGATCAGATTGATGGAGTTAATAAACAATCAGCTATGGAATCTTTCCCATCAATGATTTCTGCTACAAAATCTGGAAATATTGACGGCTATGTTTCAGAAAAGCCTGGAGCAATGTCAGCAGTTTCTGCAAATAATGACTTAACTTATGTAGAATTTGAAAAGGGCAGGGGATTTGAAACTTCATCAGATGATACTTCAATTGCTGTAGGTCTTAGAAAAAATTCTTCTATGAAGGATGAAATTAATAAAATCTTATCTGAAATGAATACTAAAGATCAAGATAAAATTATGGAAGAGATGGTAAAACTTTCTGAAAATGATGGAGAAAAACTTTCATTTTTTGGGCAAATGAAAGAAATTTGGAATGATTATTCTTCTCTATTTATAAATGGAATTTTTTCAACACTTTTCATTTCAATAATTTCAACAATAATAGGATTTTTTATAGGACTTGTTGTTGCAGTTATTAGAAAAACAAATATTGACAAAAATAAAAATATTGTAGGATATATTTTACAAAAAATTATAAACTTTATCCTTGTAGCCTACATTGAAATATTTAGGGGAACCCCAATGATGGTTCAAGCAATCTTAATTTTTTATGGGGCAAAACAATTTTTAGCAATTGATATGTCAACCATGCTTGCAGCCTTTATAATTGTTTCAATTAATACTGGAGCTTATTTATCAGAAGTTGTAAGAGGCGGAATAAATTCAGTTGATAAGGGACAATTTGAAGCTTGTAAGGCTCTTGGAATGACCCATTCACAAACCATGTTTAATGTGGTAATTCCTCAAACAATAAAATCAATCTTACCAGCAATTGCAAATGAGTTTGTGGTAAATATAAAAGATACATCAGTATTAAATGTAATAAGCGTAACAGAATTATTCTTTGTATCAAAATCTATAGCCGGCTCAACTTATCAAATTTTCCAAACATATTTGATAACAGCTATAATTTATTTCATCCTAACATTTGTAACTACAAGAATCATCTTGTTAGTTGAGAAAAAATTTAATACAAAAGAGTTCAAACTTGAATCAGTAACAGGAGGAATTCATGCCTAGTATAATTAAAGTTAATAATTTAGAAAAAAAATTTGGACAAAATTTAGTTTTAAAAGACATAAACATGGAAGTAGAAAAAGGAGAAGTAGTGACAATAATTGGATCTTCAGGATCTGGAAAATCTACCCTATTAAGATGTTTAAATCTTTTAGAAGAACCAACAAGTGGAGAAATTTTATATGAAAATGAAAATATTTTAGAAAAAAAATTCGACCTTAGAGCTTATAGAACAAAAGTCGGCATGGTTTTTCAAAATTTTAATTTATTTGAAAATAAAACAGTATTACAAAATTGCACCCTAAGCCAAGAAAAAGTTTTAAAAATTTCAAAAAATGAGGCTCAAGAAAAGGCAAAAAAATATCTTAAACTAGTAGGTATGGACCAATATATAAATGCAAAACCATCACAAATTTCTGGTGGACAAAAACAAAGAGTTGCAATAGCAAGAGCCCTTTGTATGGATCCAGAAGTTTTATTATTTGATGAACCAACAAGTGCTCTTGATCCTGAAATGGTTGGAGAAGTTTTGGAAGTTATGACAAAACTAGCTAAAGAGGGAATCACAATGATAGTTGTAACTCACGAAATGGATTTTGCAAGAGAAGTTTCAACTAGGGTTTTATTTATGAATGAAGGAATAATTTTAGAAGATGGATCTCCAGAAGAGATTTTTACAAATCCAAAAAATCAAAGGACCAAAGATTTCTTAAAAAGATATATGGGATAAAAGCAGGATTTTTCCTGCTTTTTATTTTGTCCAAATTTAGTATAATAAAAGAAAAAAGGGAGGGCTTATGGAAAATAAATTAGTAGAACTTTTAAATGAAAATTCATCATTTGCATATGGATTTTTATTATATGAAGATAAAGAAAAAATTTTGATAAATAACCTAGATGACCAAGGAAGATTTGATGGTTATACCCTTATTTCAAAAGACTTGGTCCAAGTAAATGAAAAATCTGATTTTTTAAAAAAATTAAAAGTTTATAACGAGTACTGGAAATCAATAAGTATAGGAAAATCTGATAGCGAAGTATTTAAAAATGAGCCTGATTTCTATAATATTATAAAGTATGCTAAAGAAAACAGAAAAATTATAAATATAGGAAAAAATTTAGATTATTACGAATTAATTTGTGGCTCTGTAAAAGAATTGGATGAAAATTTTGCCATAATTGATGCAGTAGATCAAAACTCAGGAGAAAGTTACGATGAATTTGAAATTGATATTAAGGAAATAAAATATATAGAAGTTGAATCGATAGATAATATTTTGCTTGATTATGTAAATAGAAAATAAGATTGAAAATATAATTTTGTAAGTATTTCTTCGAATAAATTAAAATTTTCGATTTACTTAACTTAAGAGATCTCTCCACTCCCTATGGTCGGTCGAGATGGGTTATTTATAGATATTTTTTATTGCTAAAGTTTAAGTTTGATTATGCTTTTTTTCTTTTTAGATTTACACTTACTATGCCCAGTTGAGATGGTTATTGGTAGATATTATTGATTTTTTGATTTTTTTATAATTTTTATGATAAAACCTAAAATATTTTTTTCTTTAGTCATTATTTTCATAAAAAATTTACTCATCTCGAGTGATAGTCGAGAAATCTCTTTAGTTTTATCTAGCTTGTAAATTTACTTATTCTTTGAGATCTCTCCGCTCGCTTCGGACGAAAACACGTTTGTTTCACAAACTTTCCAGTGATATCTCACTTTGTTTTTGGGGGTAAATATTCCAAATCAAGGAATATTTACCTAGTCAAGATGGGTTACTATTGAATTTCTTTATTAGAAAAGTTTTTTGATTATTAATGTCTTTCATTTTATATTTTATTTCGATTAAATTTTGACTTTAATATTTTTATTTTTATTATTATTTGATTTTTTAAAAATTTTAATTTAAACTTTAGCTTAAAAATGAATATAAAATTAACCCATCTCGAGCTTGTCGAGAGATCTCTTGGTTTTGTTTAGATTTTTGTTTTACAAATTCCTTGATATAGCAAAATTTTACCGTTAAATATGATTTTTTTATTTTTATAATTCTTGAATTTTTTCTTTTAAATCAAGGCTTGTTTGGTAAACATCATCTGCATCCATTATTGCCCTAACCACACAAATTCCATCAGCTTTTGAATTTTTTAATATATCTACATTTTCAATATTTAAGCCCCCTATAGCATAAACATCGATATCCACCGTCTCTTTTATTTTTTTTAAAGTTTCAACAGAGGTTCTTTTGGTTTTTACGTGGGTTTTTGTTTCAAAAATCGCCCCAACTCCCAAATAATCTGCCCCATCTTCTTGGGCTTTTTTCGCAGCTTCTACTGATTTTGCAGTTGCTCCTATTAAAGCTTTTTCTCCCAAAAGTTTTCTACAAAGTGAAATTGGCATATCATCGGCCCCCACATGGACTCCACATCCAAGAGCCCAGGCAAGGTGAGGCTTATCGTCAATTAGCATTGGTACTTTATAGTCATCGCAGATTTTTTTAACTTTTTTTCCCAAATTTAAAATCTCAAGGTCTGTTTTTTCTTTTTCCCTTAATTGAAGGATATCAACTCCACCTTTTAGAGCATCTTCAATTCTTTTTAAAAACTCTTTTTCAGTGTATTTTTCTGAATTTGTTACCAAATATAATTTTTTCAAAATTTTACCTCTCTTATTTTTGCCCTTTTTAAAATTTCATCATCACTTATACTAGAAATATTATCCATTAAATTTACAAAAAAGCTATAAAGCCTATCTTTTTCAGAGATTTCTCCAGAAATTTCTAAAATCAAAAGTCCCAAAATTGAAGCTTCTATAGGGTTTGTAACTGATAAAAAAGTTGAAATCAAACTTGTTAGCATACAACCTGTAGCTGTGATTTTTGATAGATTTTCACAACCATTTTCTATTAGAAAATATCTATTCTCATCAAGTAAAATATCAGTCTTTCCTGTAATTAAAACACTGGTTTGGTATTTTTTACAAAGATTTTTTGATATTTTAATAAATTTTTCAATATTTTCTCTATTTAATTTATCTTTTTCACCAACATCAATTCCTTTGGCATTTGATTCATTTCCACTAATAGCTAAAATTTCTGACCCATTTCCCTTTATTAGAGAAAATTTATAATTTTCTAAAAGTTTTTTCGAAAATTCATATCTCAACTTGCTAGCCCCAACTCCAACTAAATCAATTACTACAGGAATATTCTTTTGATTTGCAAATTTTATAGCAAGCTCAATTGATTTTATCCTTGAATCTGTAATATTTCCAAGATTTACTGATAGACAGTCAGAAATTTTTACTATATCTTCCATTTCTTTTGGATGCTCGGCACAAATAGCCTTGGCTCCTTGAAACAAAATAGAATTAGCTACCATATTTATAGCAATTGGATTTGTGATAGCGTGGATTAAGGGAGATTTTTCTTTTACTAAATCTCTTTTTCTAAGAATTTTTCTTAGATTTTTCATATACATTTACTCCTAGTTTTTTTTGTATGGTATATAGGACTTTTGATCTTTGTAAGGTTTTTAAGAAAATCAGGGCAACAGATCCACCCAAAATTGTTGCAATTATAAAAGATGGTAGGTAAAAATACCAAGTTATATCTCCTGTTCCATAAAACAATTTCATTACTGGATAAGAAACAAGAGCACCAATTACTCCTGTTCCCAAAATTTCTCCAACTACAGCTAAAAATAAATTTCCCTTAGATTTCCTATAAAATATTCCAGATAAAACAGCTCCAAAAACTTGACCTGTTATGGCAAGAGGAGGAATTCCAAGAAAACTCATTCTCAAAAAGGCAGTTATTAATCCATTTAAAAGTGAATACCAAGGGCCCAAAAATACTGAGCAAACAATATTTACAAAATGAGCCGTAGGTGCAAAGCCTTCAAATCTTAAAATTGGAGAAATAACAAGACCAATTGTTACAAACATTGAAAGAGTAAGCATTATAAGAAGTGAATTATTTTTTTTCATAATCTCTCCTATACATTTATATAATCAGTAAAAACAGGGCTCATTCCAATTGATTTTAAATCTTTTATAGCATCTTCACAAGACCTATTGTCTGCTATTTCAAATTGCTCGTCCCCCTCATCTTGAGATTTTTTTGACCTATGACCGATTGAAGTATCAACTGATGCAGAAATTTTTGTTGCTGCATATTTTACTGCCAAATTTCTAAAATCACGGTCTTCCCTTGTTGAAAGAGTTATTGAGGCAAATGGTAAAAATATCCTAAGAGCAAGCATAATTTGAAAAAATTTCTTATCATTTACTTCAAAAAAATTAAGCTTATCTGCCCCGTGAGTTGGTCTAATTCTTGGAAGAGAAATTGCAATTTCTGCGTGAGGATATTTTTTTTGAATTTTTTGGGCGTGAATACCTAATTTAAAGGCTTCTTCTATTGGATCATTAAGTCCAAAAAGTGTTCCAAATCCTACACCCCTAAATCCTGCCATCATTGCTCTTTCTTGAGTGTCAATCCTATAAACCCAGGATCTTTTATGGCCATATGGATGATAAAAATCATAAGTTTTTGGATTGTATGATTCTTGAAAAACTGTAACAAAATCAGCACCTGCTTCTTTTAATTTTTTATAATCATCAACATTTGCAGGATAGACTTCAATTCCTATTGTCTTAAAATATTTTTTTGCAATCTCACAAGCTTTCGCAATATATTCTACTGATGAAAATTTTTGACTTTCTCCAGTTAAAATTAAAACATCTTCAATTCCAGTCTCTGAAAGAGCCTTCATTTCTTCTTCAATTTCTTCAAAATTTAATTTTGCTCTTTTTATATCAGATTTTGCTCTAAATCCACAATACCTACAAGAATTTTCACAATAATTTGCTATATAAATTGGTGAAAAAAGACAAACATTATTTCCAAAATATCTTACTCTCTTATCTTTTGCAAGCTCTCCCATTTTTTCTAAATGATTTAAGGCCTTGTCTGACAAAAGATCGTAAAAATCTTCTTCATCAAGTCTTTCTTTTTCTAAACTTGAAAGGATATCAGCATCGCTTACATCTTTATTTTTAATTTTTTCGTAATAATCTAAAACTTCGGTTTTTATATGAGAATCGATTATATCCATTTCTGGAAAATAATCTGTAACTTTTTTAATATTCATCTTAATCAAAAAAATCCCTTAATGGTGATGATGGATCTGCACCTTTTTCTAAAACCCTTCCTGGTTTTGAGAGTCTTGCAAGACGTCCTGCTTCAATTCCAAGTTTAAAAGCTCTTGCCATCATTGTAATATCAGATGCACTAGCAATTCCTGTGTTTGCCATAATTGCAGCCGCTCCCATTTCCATTGCCTCTGCAGCTTGACTTGGAAGGCCAATTCCTGCATCAACAATTACTGGAAGGTCAACTTCATCAATAATTATTTTTATAAATTCTTTTGTAACAAGGCCCTTGTTAGATCCAATTGGAGCTGCAAGTGGCATTATAGCAGCAGCTCCAGCTTCTTTTAAATCTCTTGCATAATTTAAATCTGGATACATATAAGGAAGAACAATAAATCCTTCATCAGCCAAAACTTTTGTAGCCTTCAAAGTCTCTTCATTATCTGGCAAAAGATATTTGCTATCTCTCATAATTTCAATTTTTACAAAATTTCCACAACCCATTTCCCTTGCAAGTCTTGCAATTCTAATTGCCTCATCGGCATTTCTTGCTCCAGATGTATTTGGAATAATTGTAACGTGTTTTGGTATATAATTTAAAATATTTGCCACATCTTTTGTATTTGCTCGTCTTAGGGCAACTGTAATCATTTCACATTCTGCATTTTTTACAGCGGCATCAATTAATTCTACAGAATATTTTCCACTACCAAGAATAAATCTTGAATTAAATTCCTTGCCACCTAGTATAAATTTATCTTCCATAATAATCCTTCCTTATTTTTTTCAAACACTCAAGCGCTTCAAGACTTGCCATGATTGATACATAGGCAAGATAAAGCCCATCTTTTTTTGCGTCCGATTTAAAATCTCCAATCATAGTAATATTATTTATTTTTTTTACCTTAATATTTGAAATATCCCCAAGTCCAGCCATGCCCGATGCAGTGAAAAGAAATTTATTTTCCTTTTTTGAAAAATAATCAAAGGCCATGACCTTGGACTCTTTATTATCAAAAGCTTCAATAAAATAATCTGTATTTTCTACAATTTCATCCATATTTTTCTCATCCAAATACATATTTCTTGCATGAACTTTTGTATATGGAATGGTTTCTTCAATTATTTTTTTTGTTGCAAGAGTTTTTTCTTTACCAATATCAGAAATTTTATAATTTTGTCTGTTTAAATTTGAATATTCAACTTTATCAAAATCATACAAAAAAATTTCTCCAATACCTGCCCTTGCCAAAATCATGGCAACATTTGAGCCAAGTCCCCCACAACCTAAAATTGAAACTTTTGCATTTCTAAATATTTCATTGTCTTTTTTATTTTGTCTTTTTAAAATTTTATCTCTTAATTCCAAATCAACCCCCTCCAACAAAGGAAAAAACTTCAACCTTGTAGCCATCTTTTACAAGAAAGTTTTTGAAATTTTCTCTTTTTACAAGCTCTTCGTTTACTTCAACAGCCACAAAGTGAGGATCGAATTTATTTTCTTTTAAAAATTCATACAAGGAAATTTCATTTTTTATTTTCACTTCCTTGCCATTTATTAAAACCATATTCACCTCCTAAAAAAAAGAACACAAATAGAAACCATACCCGAGGTGGTATGCCCCATTTGTGTTCGACACATAGATAAATAGACATTTATTTAGGATCAAAAAAAGACCCTTCGCTAGGGTCTCAAATTGCTTACAAAGCAAATTTCTAACCCATTTCGAGCGAATGTAATGAGTCGAGAAATCTCATGAGATCTCTCCATGCGTTCGTTTCACTCACACTAAAA
>URRX01000018.1 GCA_900550345.1 uncultured Anaerococcus sp.
CTAAATCAATAGTATTTTTATATTTTATAGAAACTGCATGGGGAAATTTCATTTTTAATTTTGCCATAGGTGAATATATAGGATAATCATCTTTTAAAATAAAATCTATATAGTCATTTGAATTTTCCATTTTTAAAATATTTTCAAAATAATCTTCAATTTGACAAAAATCATTTAAGGGTCTTATCTCTATTTCTTTTATAGAAATATTATCTTTTAAATCCACAACAGTTACTGATTTTTTTTGCCCTATTTCAGAAAATGAATATTTCATGAAAGTTCCACAATACCTAATTTTCTCGTTGATTACAAAATGTTTTCTGTGAAGGTGACCTAAGGCTACATAGTCAAAATTTTTAAATAAATTTGCATCCATAGCGTCATTTCCCCCAATTGTAAGAGGTTTTTCCCCTTCAATTTCCTCATCTTCAAATGCCTTCTCATTTGCATAGCAGTGACTTATCAAAACATTCCTATCTTTATAATCTATATCTTTAAGAAGAATCCTATATAAATCTGTAAAATTTTCTATATTTGAATCAATTTCATTTTTTGCCCTTGCTAGGGAAATATAAGGAATGGGATAAAAATTTACTATTCCATATTTATCTTTAAAAGTTAATGATTTATCAAAAGAATTTCCAAAAATATAATAAGAATTTTTTTCAAAAAAACTTTTAGAAATTTCTAGTCTTTTTCCTGAATCATGATTTCCGGAAATTGCTATTATTTTTTTCTTCAAATCAAAAATAATCTTATCAACAAAGTCAGAATATACTTTCATAGACTCGCTATTTGGAATAGAAGTATCAAAAATATCTCCAGCTATAATTACTATGTCGATTTTTTCATTTTTTATAATTTCTAAAATTTGGTCAAGGCAATATTTTTGTTCTTCTAAAAGCGAATATGAACCTATACTTTTTCCTATGTGAAGGTCTGATAAATGTAATAGTTTCATCAAGACTTCCTCACAAATATAAATTCATCGTCAGTTGAATTATATGAGTCATAATTATAATCGCAGAGAGAAATCTTTTTTATTTCTTCTGGATCTGTAATTTTTTTATTTATCAAATATTTAAGCATTCTACCACGCATTTGCTTAGTATAGGAAACAATTGATCTAATTTTTCCTGACCTATCCTCCTTAAATGTTAAGGTTAATAATTTTTGATCTTTTTTTAAATATTTTTTTAAAAGTTTTGCATATTCTGCACTTGCCAAATTTATAATGAAATTTTCATCCTCAAAGGCTTTTTCATAAATTTTATCAGCCCAAAATCCAGGCATATCAATTCCTTTTGAATCCATATATAACCTATAATCAGAAATTCCTGTAAAAGGCTTACAAAGTCCATAAAGGGCAGAAATTATATAAACATGGTCATTTAAATAAGCCAAATCATTAAAATCTTCTTTTTTAAATTGTTTAAAAACTAGTCCATCATAAGAAAAAATTGCAGGATTTATTAAATTATTAAAATCAAAATCTTTGTAATCATAATAGGCTTTTATTGCTAAATCATCGTTGCAAGAAAACATATTTGCTAAATCATTTATAGAAAATTTTCTAAATTTTTCTACCAATTCTTTTGTTTCTTCTTCAAATAAAAGTCCTTCTGTTTTTTCGTTTTCAAAATGTTTAAACCTTTTTGCAGGTGAAATTATTATTTTCATATTAAACCTTTCTATTTTTAAGTCTTAATTAATTATAACATAGAAAATTTTCACAAAAAAAAGACAGGCGAACCTATCTTTTAAAAATTTTTTGAATTATTAATGAAATTATCATTCCAATAACAGCTATGACTACAATAGCACCACCTGGTTTTATTCCTAAATAAAAACTTGCGCTAATTCCTGAAATCATATAAATTATTGCAATAATTATTGATTTTATAAAAGTTTCCTTATAAGATTTTGAAATTAAAAGTCCACTTGCAACAGGAAGGACCATAAGAGATGAAATCATCAAAGCCCCCACAGTTTTTGCAGAAATCCCAATTGTAACAGCTGTCAAAAATGTAAAAATATTTGAAACTAATTTCGAATTAATCCCTGCCAAATTTGCCATTAATGGACTAATTGAATTATATAAAAGAGGATAGTATAGATAAAGGCTAAAAAATAAAACAAAAATAAAAATTACACTTACAACAATAAGGTCAGTTTTTGTAACACTTGTAATTGAACCAAACAAAAATGATTCAAAACTCGTCCCACCTGGTGTAAAATCTGACATAATAGCTGCAAGTCCTATTCCTAAACTCATTATTATAGCTGTAGCCATATCACCAAAGTTTTTGAATTTTTTCCTTATTATTTCTATAGCAAAACTTGCAATAATACAAATTATTATTGATGAAAAAACTGGATTTATTCCAATAATTAGACCAAGTGCAACTCCCGAAAGAGCAGTGTGTGATAAGGCATCACCTATCATTGATGTCCTTCTATTAACCATAACAATTCCAATCATAGGAATTATTATTGCAAGCATAAGGCCAACTAAAAGAGCCCTTTGCATAAATTCATAACTAAGCATCTACTATCCTTCCATTTTTTATTCTAATTTGTCTTTTAGAATATTCTCTTACAATATCCATCTCATGAGAAATCATCAAAATTGAAATCTTATGTTTATTATTTAAGTGAGCTAGAAGTTTAAGAAAGTCTCTTTTTGAATTTTCATCAACGCCAACAGTAGGCTCATCCAAAATAAGAAGGTCAGGATCGTTGACCATTGCCCTTGCAATCATAACCTTTTGAGCTTGGCCTCCCGAAAGTTGATTAAAGGGAATATTTAAAAGATTTTCTATATTTAAAATTTCAAAAGTATCATAAACTTTTTTATAACATTTTTTTGTTGGCCTATTAAAAATATTAAACTTTTTATACAAATTTAAAACAACAAATTCTTTTCCAGTTACTGGAAAGGCTACTTTGTTTGCATCATTAACTTGGGGTACATATCCGATTTTAGAAAAATCATCAAATTCTTCAATGTCTTTACCAAATAATTTTATTTGTCCTGATTTTTTCTTCAAATCTTTTAAAATTAATTTTATAAGGGTAGACTTTCCAGAGCCATTTTCGCCCTGGATAGTCAAAAAATCTCCCCTATTTAAATCAAAACTTATATTTTTTAATATATTATCCTTGCCGTAAGAAAAGACTAAATCTTTAACTTCTATATCTTTCATTTATTTTAAACTACTTTCCATTAATTCTAAATTTTCTTTTATCATCTCTTGATAAGTTTTATTAGCTTTCAAATCATCATCACTTGCATATTCTATAGTATTTATAGCCTTTGAGTCAAGTGATAATTCATTTGCTAAAGTCTTAACATTTTTATCAGAACCACCTTTTTCATAGAAAAGTGCTGAAATTTTTTCTTTTTTAACATAGTCAATGGAATCTTTCATTGTTTTTGCATCAGTTTCACTTGTTGAAGTAATTGAAGTTAGTGGAATTTGAGTTAAACCATAATCACGAGCAAGATATGAAAATGCTTCATGATCTACTAAGAATTTTTTATTTTCTTTATTTTTTAATCTTTCTCCATAAGTTTTATCAATTTCTTCAAGTTCTTTTTTTATTTTTTCAAAATTTCCCATATAATAATCTTTATTTTCTGGGTCTATTTCTGAAAGTTTGTCAGCAATATTATTTGCTTGAATAATTCCATTTTTTGGACTTAACCAAATATGTGGATCATACATACCATGGTGGTGATGGTGATGTCCTTCTTCTTCATCTTCGTGGTCATGATCATGGTGATCAGCATCTTCGTGGTCATGATCGTGGTGATCAGCATCTTCGTGATCATGGTGGTCAGAGTCTTCACTATCTTCCATGCTTTCATGGTCAGGGGCATCTTTGTCTTTGTGGTCGTGATGATCACTATCTTTATCTTCTTGTGATCCTTCATGGTCATGATTGTCTTTGTCTTCGTGGTCATGATCTTCTTCATCTTCAGTTTTTATTAAATCAATTCCCTTAGATGTATCAACCATTTCTATTTTTGAAGCTTCTTCTACCTTGTCTTTCCAAGATTCCAGACCTGCTCCATTTAAAAATAAAACCTTAGCATCAGATAATTTTGCCATATCTTTTGCTGATGGTTCAAAATCATGAACTTCTGTATTTAAATTTGTAAAAGATTCTACATTAAATTTATCTCCAGCTATTTGTTTAGTTAGATTATAAATTGGATAAAAAGAAGCATATATAGTTTCTTTTTCAGATTTTTCGCTTTGACTTGTTTCGTTTGAACTATTTGAATTATTTGAGCTACTTGTTTGGTTATTTTTTGCACATCCTGTTACAAAAAGACCCAAAACTAAAGCTATCGCTAAAAATTTCTTTTTCATTTTTTCCTCCTTATTTGCAAATCATTTGCAAGAAGTATTATATAACTGTTTTATTTTTTGTCAATATGATATTATAAATTAAGAGGTGAATTTTTTGAAAGCAAGAGATTTATTAAGAAATAAAAATATTAGAGTCACAGAAAAAAGAATAATTATTTTAGAAAAAATAATTGAAAATAATGATCCAATTTCAGCAGAAGAAATTTTAGAAAAATTAAAAAATGATAAGATAAATCTAGATCTTTCTACAATTTATAGAAATTTAAATACACTTGAAGAAGTAGGACTTCTCTTAAAAAACACAAACCTAGATGGAATTTCATATTTTCAATTAAACACAAATGATCATAAACATTTTATTACTTGCATGTCTTGTAATAAGAAATTTATTGTAGAAAACTGCCCAATTCATGAAGTTGAAAAAAAGATTGAAAAAGAAACAGGATTTATTATTAAAGGACATAGTTTTGAATTTACAGGAATTTGCCCAAATTGCCAAAAAAATTAAATAAATAAATTTAAAAAAGTTGATAAAAATTTTTTTATCAACTTTTTTTCTTTAAACCCTCTTATTAAATTTTTCTTTATCAAATGAACCTACAGAATTTGCAACTATTATTGTACCTGATGCATCTCCTGTTGTATTTACGGCTGTTCTTGCCATATCTAGAATTCTGTCTATTCCCATTATCATAGCAATTCCTTCTACTGGAAGACCAACTGATGATAGAACCATTGAAAGTGTTACAAGTCCAACTGACGGGATTCCTGCAGTACCAACTGATGCAATTGTTGCTGTTAATATTACAGTTAAATAATTATTCAAAGTTAAATCTATTCCGTAAGCATTTGCAATAAATACTACAGCTACTCCTTGCATTATTGCAGTTCCATCCATATTTATTGTCGCTCCAAGTGGTATTGTAAATGATGAAATTTTCTTATCAACTCCAATATCTTCAAGAGTTTGAATATTTAAAGGAACTGTTGCATTTGATGATGCGGTTGAAAATGCAAAAGTCATAACTGGAAAATATTTTTTCAAAAACGAAAATGGATTTACTCTTACAAAAATCGTTAAAAGTAGCATATAAACTATTAAAAGTTGGAAAGCTAGTCCCAAAATTACAGAAATCATATATGATAACATTGATAAAATAACATCATAACCAAGATTTGAAAATGTTCTTGCTATTAAGAAAAATACTCCAATTGGTGCAAGTTTCATTACAGCCATGGTCATACTCATCATTAAATCATTCATTTCTGTAATTATATTGCCCAATGTTTCCATTCTATCTTCCATTCCTGCAATCAAAAGTCCAACTATAACTGCAAAAATTATTATTTGTAACATATCACCCTTTGCCAAAGCTTCAATAGGATTTGTTGGAATCATATTTAATAGCGTATCTTTCATTGAAGTTTTTTCTCCAGTTTCCATTTTAAACTCATTAGATCCCAATTCCATATTCATTCCCTTACCAGGATTTATTATTGATGCCAAAGAAAGAGCTATTATTATTGCAAGAGCTGTAGTTAAAAGATAAAATAAAACAATTCTTATTCCAACTTTTCCTAGAGTTTTTGTATCTCCCATATTTCTGCATCCATCAGCAATTGAAAAAAATACAAGTGGAACAACTAGCATATGCATAGCTCTTATAAACATTTGACCTAATAAATAAAAAATTCCATCAATTATAATGTCATCTTTGATATGACTTTTAGGTACAAAATAATGCATTACAATCCCAAGAATCATTCCACAAATTAGGGCGATAAAAATTTTAGATGTTAAGCTTAACTTTTTATCAGATTTAGCTTTCATATCCATACTCCCTTCTCAGATAATCTTTTAAAGAATCTTCCCAAGATGAAAAAGTATTTTTTCCCAAAAGATCCAAAAAATAATTATCAATTCCTCTAAAGGCAGGTTCGTAATCAATCCTATCAGAATCCCTAACTTCTTCTACCTTTGCATCAATTTTTGTTATATCAATAATTTTTTGAGCAAAAGCTCTAAAAGAACAAGTTCCTTCACATGAAGCATGGTAAATTCCATAAGCATTAGTTCCTATAATTGAAATTAAAAATTTTGAAAGTTCATAAGCTGACGTTGGTGATCCATATCTTGATTTTGGTACTTTTACAAGTCCATTTTTTGCTTGTTCTATTATTGATTCAATTAAATTATTTTCTTTAGAATAAAGTCTTGAGACTCTAACAATAAAATATCTATCAGCAAAATCTTTTACAAATTCTTCTCCCAAAAATTTACTTTTTCCATAAACTGAATTTGGATTTGCCTTGTCAATTTCTTTGTATGGGTGAATTGTTTGTCCATCAAAAACATCTGCAGTAGATAATTGAACAAGTTTTGCCCTTACCCTATTTGATGCTATAGCAATATTTTTTGCTCCCAAGGCATTTAACAAATATGCTTTGTCAGGATCATTTTCGCATTTTAATCTATTAGTAATTCCTGAACAATTAATTATTATTTTTGGTCTATTTCTATCTACAAATAAATTTACTTCTTCTTGTTTTGTAATATCTACTTCGTCCTTGTCAGTTGCAATTATTTCAGCTTCCAAAGGATCTAAATATCTTAGAAGAGTCGAACCAAGTCTTCCATGTGCTCCTGTAATCCAAATTGTGTTAATTCTCATAAATTTTTCCTTTCTATATTTTAAAAAATTAAATATATGTTTTATTATAACATATTGCAAATTATTTTTCATTTATATTTGTTAATTATCTTGATTTCTAATTAAATTGTTTAAGCAAATAAAAAAAGCTAGTAAAACTAGCTAATTTAATCCTATATCTTTTCTATAATATTTATTTTCGTATTTTATTTTTTCACAATCATCATAGGCGGTTTTTCTTGCAAGCTCTAAAGTTTTTGCTTTGGCATTTATTGTAAGAACTCGTCCGCCATTTGTTAAAATTTTTCCATTTTCTAATTTAGTTCCATTGTGAAAAATTAACGAATTTTTTACATCTTCAAGTCCATTTATTTCTTTATTTTTTTCATATTTTAATGGATAACCATCAGAAACGAGAATTAATGATAGAGAATAATCATCTGACCATTTTATATCATCTTTTTTTAGGCTCTTATCAAGAGTTTTTTCTATAATTTCTACAAGGTCTGATTCAAGTCTTGGCATTAAGGTTTCTGTTTCTGGATCTCCAAATCTTACATTAAATTCTAATACTTTTGGCAAATCATTATCTATCATAAAACCAATAAACAAAATCCCATTGTAAGAAAGTTTTGAATTATTAAATCCATTTTCAATTTGTTTTAATATTTTTTCTATATTTTTTTCTGTTTTTTCCGAAAATTTACTAGGAGAATATGTTCCAACTCCTCCGGTATTTGGTCCCTTGTTTCCATCATAAATTTGCTTGTGATCTTTGCAAGTTTCTAATGGAAATAATTTATTATTTGAAACCAAACACAAAAGTGATGCCTCTTCACCTTTTAGGAATTCTTCTATAACAACAGTTTTTCCTTCATCTCCAAATATTTTCTTTTTAAAAATATCATCTAAGCTTTCAAGAGCTTTTTTCTCGTCATCACATATTATAACGCCTTTTCCTAGACAAAGCCCATCAGCTTTTATTACTAAAGGATAAGAAAAATCTTTTAATGAACTTTTAGCTTCATCATAATTATCAAAAGATTTATATTTTGCTGTTGGTATCTTATATTTTTCTAAGAAATTTTTGGTAAATTTTTTTGATTTTTCAAATTTTGCACATTCTTTATTTGGTCCAAAAATTCTAAGATTATTTTTTTCAAATTCGTCTACTATTCCCATACATAGTGGATCTTCAGGACCTACAATTGTTAGACCTATCTTTTCCTTTTTTGAAAAATCAACCAATGATTTTATATCAGTTGGATCAATATCAATATTTGTACAAAAAGAATCTGTTCCAGCATTTCCCTTTGCCATAAAAATTTGATCTACTTTTTTTGATTGTGAAATTTTCCATGCTAATGCATGTTCTCTCCCACCATTTCCAATTATTAAAACTTTCATCAAAAACTCCTATTTTTTTACGAAAACCTTATTATCTTTTATGTAAAATAAATCATCACAAAAATCTCTTACAGATTTTGTTAAAATTTCATGTTCCTTTTCCAATACATTTTCTGCTATTTCATCGATTGTGTCATCTTGGTTAATTTTTACAATTTCTTGATAAATTATTGGACCAGCATCAGCATCTTTTGTCACAAAGTGAGTAGTTGCTCCTGTAAATTTTACACCTTTTTCAAAAACTTTTTCATGGACCCTTCTTCCATAAAATCCCATCCCACAAAATGAAGGTATGAGGGATGGGTGGATATTAATAATTTTTGATTCATATTGATCTATTATTGATTGAGGTAAAATTTTTAGATATCCTGCAAGAACTACAAGGTCGATTTTTTCTTTTTTTAATGTATTAAGTAGCAAATCATTGTCTGTACAAACCATAGTTTTTATAGAGGATTTTTTTGCTCTTTCAAGTCCAAAAGCATCTTTTTTGTTTGAAATAACTATTGAAATTTCTCCATTAATTTTTCTATTTTCACATGCATCAATTATAGCTTGAAGATTAGTTCCAGATCCTGATATTAATATGGCAATTTTTTTAGAATTTGAGGTCGATTTTCTTATCATTTTCTACAATTTCTCCAAGATCTAATAATTCATTATCATCAACTACTTCTTTTACTATTTCTACATATTTTTCGTCTACTGCAAAAACTAATCCTACTCCCATATTAAAAGTTTCGTACATATCTTTTTTATCAAGATTTCCCCACTCTTGTAAAAGTGAAAATATTTTTGGAGGTTTTATATTTGTAAGGTCAATTTTTGCACAAAGTCCATCTGGAATCATTCTTGGTATATTTTCATAAAATCCACCACCAGTTATATGGCTTAGGCCATTGATCTCAATTTTATCAAGTAAGGATAAAATTTCTTTAACATAAATTTTTGTTGGTTTTAATAATTCTTCACCAAGACTTCTTTCAAGTCCCTCAATTTTTTGATCTAAAGATAGCTTTTCTTTTTCTAAAACAATTTTTCTTACAAGAGAATATCCATTTGAATGAATTCCAGAAGATCTTAATCCAAAAATATGGTCTCCTTTTTTTATTTTTTCTCCAGTAATTATTTTTTCCCTATCAACTATTCCTACACAAAATCCTGCAAGATCATAGTCATTTTTCTTATAAAGACCCGGCATTTCTGCAGTTTCTCCACCAATCAAAGAAGATTTTGCTTCAAGACAACCATCGGCAACACCTTTTACAATTTTTTCCATTTTTTCAGGAATAAGTTTACCACATGCAATATAGTCTAGAAAAAATAAGGGTCTTGCACCTTGGCATAAAATATCATTTACACACATTGCTACACAATCAATTCCAATTGTATCGTGTTTATCCATCATTTGAGCAAGCATAACTTTTGTTCCAACTCCGTCAGTTCCTGAAACTAAAACTGGATTTTTTATATCTAAATTTTCAAGACTAAAAAGTCCAGAAAATCCTCCAAGTTTACTTAATACATTTTTTGATTGAGTTTTTTCTACAATATTTTTAATTAATTCTACTTCTTTTTGACCATTTTCTACATTAACACCGGCATCTTTATAATTTATTGGCATTTTACATCCTTTCTAAAGGGTTAAATCCATCAAAACAATTTTCATAATATGTTTTGTTTCCACAAGCTTCTCTTAATCCTTCAAGGGAAATAAATCCCAAAGAATCTGCTCCAATTATTTCTCTTACTTCTTCAACACTTCTATTATTGCTTATCAAATGTTCTTTATCAGCAACATCAAATGTATATTTTTCTTCTTTTACAACTTGAGGAGAGGAAATTCTAACGTGAACTTCTTTTGCGCCTGATTCTCTTAATATTTCTATGACTCTTTTCATAGTGTTTCCTCTTACAATTGAATCATCAACAAGCACAACTCTTTTTCCTTCCAAAAGATGTTTTATAGGATTTAATTTTATTTTTATTCCTTTTTTTCTCATTGAATCTGTTGGAAGAATAAATGTTCTATTTATATATCTATTTCTAACAATGGCTCTTTCATATTTTATATTAGAAGCACGAGAAAATCCTACAGCAGAAATAAGTCCACTATCTGGACTACCCACAACAATATCTGCATCAACTGGATGTTCTTTATAAAGAATTTCTCCCATTTTAATTCTTGCATCATAAACACTAATACCATTTATGCATGAATCAGGTCTAGCAGTATAAACAAAATCAAAAATACAAGGAGAATTTGAAATTTCTTTTGTAAAATATGATTTTTCTCCATTCTTATCTACTATATAAATTTCTCCAGGTTTTAATTCATGACAAAGCTCTCCACCAATAGATTCAATTGCACATGATTCACTAGCTACTATATAATTTTCATCATTTTTTCCGACGCAAAGGTTTTTAATTCCATAATGATCTCTAACCGCAATCATTCTTTCATCACTTAAAACTAAAAGTGAATATACTCCATTTAAATTATTAACATATTCAATAATTTCATCTATATTTTTTGAATTTAAATTATTGACAATTTCTTCTGGAGAATTTTCATTAAAAAATTTGCCATCAATAGCTATTAAATTTTTATGATTTGAATTTTTTGGATAAAACATCCAAGGCATTGGCAAAAGTGACCTATCATCTTCATCAAACATATATTTTACATGACCTAGACCAACATTTCCTGCAAGAGTTGATATATTATCAAGGCTAATATTATTTGCAATTTCTCCCTTACCTCTTATTTCTGATAATTTTTCATGAGAAAGCAAAGAAATTCCCATAGCTTCCTGTCCTCTATGTTGAATAGCATAGAGGGCAGAATAAAGATCTGGGAATATATTTTTATAATTTTTTTTTGAAAATATCCCTACAATTCCACTCATTATTAATTTGCCTTATATTCATATTCAGAATTATCTATAGTTTCTTTCATTTTTACTCTCATATCCTTTAATTTTTCTCTTAAAGAATCATATTTTACTGAAAGAATTTCTGTAGCTAAAATTGCAGCATTTTCACCACCACCAATTGCAACTGTCGCAACTGGAACTCCACTAGGCATTTCAACTGTAGAAAGTAAAGCTTCGATTCCTCCAAGATGAGATGATTTTGCAGGAATTCCTATTACAGGTCTTGTTGTTAAAGCTGCAATAACCCCTGATAAATGAGCAGCCTTTCCAGCAATTCCTATATAAACTTCGCTTTCATCTTCGCTTTCTTTAACGTATTTTTCTAAACTATTTAAAGCTCTGTGAGCAGAAATTACCTTAACTTCATAATCAATACCAAATTCCATTAATTTAGAAACAACCTTATCAGCAATTGGGCTATCAGACAGTGATCCCATAATTATAGAAACTTTCATGTAAACTCCTTATTAAAGTCCTAAATATTTAGATAGTTCCATTGGTTCAATATAAGTTCCATCTTTATATGCTCTCATATTTCCACCAGAAACTTCATCAATCAAAACAACTTCACCAGTTGAAGCAAGTCTTCCCCATTCAAATTTAATATCATAAAGATCAAGACCATACTCAGCTAAAATATCTTTTACAAGTTTTGCTACTTTTTTATTTTCTTCAATAATTTCTTTATATTCATCGTGAGATAAAATATTTAATTCAACTAAACCATCTTCAGTAATAAGTGGATCTTCACGATCATCATCTTTTAAAGTAATTTCAGAATAAGCATCAAGGTCTTGACCTTCTGTTGCATAAAGTCCATATCTTCTCATAAAAGATCCAACAGCTTTAAATCTTGTAATAACTTCTAAACCCTTTCCAAAAACTGTACATTTTTCAATTTCCATAAGATTTTTGTCAAGATCAGCTCCAAGATAATGAGTTTTTACACCAGCTTCATTTATTTTTTCAAAGAAAAATTTAGAAACTTTTAAACATTCAGCACCGGCACCTTCTTTTTCACCAGCAACTTGATTTCCACCTGTATCAAATACTCCATCAGTTCCTGTCATAGTATCCTTAAATAAACAGAAGTATTTTCCATTTTCTTCAACTAAATTCTTTGTCTTACCTTCGTAAATTGTATTCATTTTTTTCTCCTTAAAAATTTTTACAAAAAATAAGCCCAGAAGGACAGGCTACGAAACCTATCCTCCTGGGCTTTTATCCCTCTGGTGTAATACTTAAAAATATCCGTACCGCTCGGTCTTGAAAAAACAGATCCCTAGGTACACTTTCGCCCATTTCTATGAGCCATATTCTTCGTTCAAGTTCATAATACCAAGGTAAATTTTAATTGTCAAGAAAGTTTTTTGATATTTTTTGATTTTTTTAATTTATGACTTGTAATTTAGAATAATTAAAATAAGATAATATTAATTATTAATAAAGGAGAAAAAATATCAAAAAAAAATGTCAAAAATAAAAAATATTATAATAGCTATTCTTTTAGTAATTTGTTTAGTATTTTCTTATAACTATTATACAAATAAAAATGAAAATAAAATAGATAACAAATTAATTCAAAATAGAATAGAAAATGCCAAGGAACTTACAAGTTTAAAATATTCATACACAAATATGGGACAATTCGAAAACTCAAATAAGTTTTATGGATATGATATACCATTTACTCAAAAAAAATTCATCGTTTCTTATGACGGCATGATTTCATGTGGAGTGGATCTTGATAAAATGGATGTAAAAGTATCAGCTAAGACCATAAATATAAAATTACCAAAATCAAAAATTTTATCACATGAAATATATGAAGATTCCCTAAAAATTTTCGACCAAAAAACTTCAATTTTTAATCCTATAAAAGTTGAAGATTACAATGATTTTGCAAAAAATCAAAAAAAATCTGTAGAAAAAAAAGCAATTGATAAAGGAATCTTGATAGAAGCAAATAAAAAATGTGAAAAAGCAATAAAAGAAATAATAAATATAGACAATAGTCTAGAAGATTATACAATAAATATTCAATTTAAATAAGGGTTCGCCCTTATTTTTTTATGCTATAATAAAGACATGAAAGGTGGTAATATGAAAATATATTTAGGTTGTGACTTATTTACAGAAGGACAAAGATGGCAAGCTTTAGAAATTCAAAAAGCATTGGAAAAAGAATTTTCTGATATAGAAATTTATAATCCAGGACAAAATCTAGAAATAAATGATAAATCAGCTGGATTTACAACAAATTATGATATACTTTTGGCAGATTATGAGAGACTAAAAAATTCTGATATTCTAATAGGATTAATGGATACAAAAGATTTGGGACTTGCTGCAGAAATGGGAATAGCCTTTGAAAGAGGAATACAAATTTTTCAACTTTATACAGATATTAGACTTGGCGGAAACGACAAAGAAGATAAATTTTCACCAATGAAAAAAGACATCTTCCAAAATGATTTTTTATATATAAATAAACTTGTAACAGGACTTTCCTATGTTGACAAAGACGGAAATAAATTCAGAAAACCAAGAATTTATACAACAAAAGAAGATTTAATAAAAGATTTGATTTTATATATAAAAGAAAATAAATAAGAAATAAGGCTTGTTGTAAAATGAATGATTTTTCATAATACAACAAGCCTTTTTTGGCACGCCAAAGAGGGATCGAACCCCTATCTTAAGCTTCGGACACTTTTGTTTTACCATTAAACTATTGGCGCTTGATAGTGATGTTGGAAAATTGTATCCTATTTAAAAATCTTAAATCCATAAGGGTGTTTCCAAGTCCTGAATCTATATATATTTGTGCATTTTTATATTTAAATAATCCCTTATCATATTTTGGAAAATATCCTTCTCCAGGTGCTAGTAAAGCTCCTATTATTGGAAATCTAACTTGTCCTCCATGGGTATGACCTGAAAAAATTATATCCATATTATCACAAAGATTTTCTCTAGCATTTTTAGAAAAATGACTTAAAATAATATTTAAATTTTTATCATTAGTATTGTAGTTTTCAAATGAATAATTATGATAAGAAAGTCCATAAATATAAATTTTTTCTTTTCTTATTTCTATATATTCTCCATCATTTTTCAAATATTTTATTCCCAATTTCTCAATTTCTTTTATAAATTCATCAAGCATTGGGCCTGCTTCTTCATGATTTCCTGTAATATAATAAGTTTTTATCCCT
>URRX01000019.1 GCA_900550345.1 uncultured Anaerococcus sp.
AGATTTTATTTTTGCACATTCTTTTGCAATTTCTAAACTTTGACCTTCTTTTTTTAAACCTAAATTTATTAGTCCCAAGGTTTTTTCTTTTTTATTTGAAAGCTTTACTGCAATTTTTTCATTTATTAAATTATTATTTTTCATCAATAACTCCTAATAAATCCACATCAATATTATCAAAATAATGGTAAGATCTGATTTTTCCAGCTATAAATTCTTTTGTAACTATAATTACTAGTGATAAGATTAGAGCCATTAGCCCTAAAAATATTCCTATAAGGATAGGTTTTTTGCTTGATGCATCACTAAGACTTACATTTTGCAAAACTTCCATGTTATCTTTTCCCAAAAGATCTTTAATGTCTTTTTGAAATTCACTAATAATATAATTTAAGGCTTGTGCTGTTTCTTTTTCACCCTTATCCTTATATTCAAAAGTTATAATACCTGCTTGTGCATTAATTTCTGTGTTTAAATTATCTTTTAATTTATCAGCCAAGTCCTCATCATTCATTTTTTTTGCAACATTTTGGTAAAGATCTGCTGAATTTAATACTTCCCCATAAATATTAGCCAATTTTTCATTGAGCATCAAAGTATTATAGGTCAAATCTTCTCCCTTATTTTCTGTTATAAGAACAGCTGCCTTTGCCTCATAAGTATTTTTTGTTTTAGAATTTGTATAAAAATACCCAATAAGGAAAAATACAAGTGCTGAAATACAAACATATTTTAACTTATCTTTTATAATTTTTCCTATTTCTGACGATTTAATTTTTTCCATTTTCTCCCCCTAATCCTTCAGTGATAATATAGCTTGTTCATTTGTAAAGAAAAACTCATAAGCTGGAGCCTTTGCCATCAAAAATATAGCATAAGGCAAAATATAAACAAAAATAGATAAGTAGACTAAAAAATGAACATACTCATCTTCTTTTCTAAGTTTTTTTATTAAGATTGGTATATAAAGCAATTGGAAAATTCCAAAAAAGTTTGAAAACCTAAAAGCAATGGCTGTTGATGACCTAAATACCAACAAAACTATTGCACAAAACCAAATAGCTTTTATACTTATATCCTCTATCGACATTTTTTTTATTTTCTTTTTGTCAAAATATATTAAGCTAGTTAAAAATAAAAATAACGCAAACAAAATTCTAGGATCAACAAAGCTCATTTCCTTAGCAAATCTTCCCTCAAAAGTGTAATTCATAATCTTTACACTCATAGTTCCCATACCAATAGATCCTAAAATTTTACCTACAATCATCAAAACTTGCTTTGAAAATACAGAAATCATTAAACTAAGTCCCATAGCAATAATTTCAAATCCCTTGGATAAATTTATCTGCATCAAAACAAAAAATGGCAACAAAATTACTGCCGACTTGTGAAAAGAAAGAGCTAATAAAAGAGCCAAAATTGACTTAATTTTCTTATTCTTACTAAATAAATAAATACTCAAAAATCCAAGCCCTATAGAACTTGCAGTTCTTGAAGTCTGCATATCAAATTGTATAAAAATCGGCAAAAAAATTATAGCCGACAAGAAAGGATTTTCACTTTCTTTTAGGCAAATGTAAGCAGTAGGAACAATAGAAAGCAAATTCATCAAAATTATTATAGCTTGTCTAGAAATCCCCAATAAATTTATAAGATACGAAGAAATTCTAAAACCTATTTCAACAGGATAAGCAGAAAAAACTTTAGATAAGTCTGTGCCAATATCTTTTGCAAAATAAAGATAATTATAATAATCAGCATCTCCACTTCCCCTAAGTCCTGCAAATATAAAAAAGGCCAAAAACATCAGGCCTGAAGCATATTTTATTTGTTTTTTCTTATCAAAGTCAATCATAGAATTAATAGCATACAAGGCTAATTCTATAGTAGTAAACATTAAAAAACCCATCTTTACTCCTTTAAAAATATTATATCATAGAAAAAAGAAAAATTAGTACATAATTAAATAAATATTTTCTAAATTCAATTATTAATTTCATTTTTTAACCATTTTTATAATCGATAAAGTATCTTTACTTTTAAGCAAAAAAAGACCTCGGTTTAAACCGAGATCTTAAAAATATTTGTAATTTTTACTTAGAAGTGATGTCTAATGATTTATTTTTTCTTTTGTTGTGATACCAAACAGCAAGAATCATTAAAATCAATCCTAAAATAGTAAATCCAATCCATGCTCTTAGTCCATTTGTCATTGGAAGAGTAAATTTTTTATTTTCTATTTGGATAGGATCTTTAGTATCAATGTCTACCATATCAGCCTTATATTTTTCTACTTGAATCTTTCCATCGATTGCTGCAAATTCTTTTACATAATCTTTTGGAGTTATATATCCACTAGGAGCTTTAATTTCCTTTAGGGCATAATATCCAGATTCGTAGAAGGTAAATTCTACTAGTCCGTCAGCGCCTGTAGTGAATTTATCTACTGGGTTGAATCCTTGTGGAGCAGTCTCATCTTTATTTAGGACTAACTTATCTCCATTAGCGTTTTGATACAATTTAAGCTCAGTCTTAGAGTAATCTCCAGTCTTTTCTTTCTTATACCAAACTTCAAACTCAGCACCTTCTAGTGGATTACCAGTATTTGCGTCGACTTTCTCGAAGCTTATGTGTTGATCCTTCTTATTTTCTATATATATAGGAACAATACCATCTTCTTCTGTATCTTTTTCTTCGTCAGGTTTATCTCCAATAGTCTTTCTTATAATCTTGCCGTTATCATTTACTACAAATTCATAGGCAGGATTTGTTAGGATATTGTAGCCTTCTGGTGCAAGTGTTTCTTCTAGCTCGTAGAAACCTGGTTTTAGTTTGGTAAATTCAAACTTACCATCTTCGCCACTTGTTACTTCATCACCAACATCAGACCATTCCTTGTCTGTAGATTTTGCTTTGTATTTTAGTTTAAACTTAGCTTTTGCTAGAGCCTTACCTTCTTGGTCAACCTTCCTGAACAAGATTTTGTTTTCTGGGTTGACTGCTACTATTTCTGGTTTAACACTACCGCTTGCCTCATTTACAAAGTGACGAACTGAGTCATGTCTTTCAGCATAGGTTGGTGAATAATTTTGGTTAAATTTAAGGAGTGTTCCATGAGCTGTATATTCAGACTTATCCTTTTCAGCTACCCTTCCAGTTACCTTTATTATATAAGAATGGGTGTTGTGGATACCATTATTAAAATTAACACTTGTGTAATATCCTTTATTTAATCTTTGGAGAGATCTTACAGTATCAAATTGAGATAGATTATTGCTATTTTCATTTACAGCAAATGACTCTGGCATGTCGTTTTCTACATTAGAATTATTATATAAATAGCTTACAGATATGTTGAGATTTTCTATATCTTGTTCTGATACATATCTTAGCTCTACAGGGCCAGCGGTTTTTTCTCTTAGTCTATTAACATAATAGTAATGTAAGAATTCGCCTGTTTGTGGATTGTATTTTACTATCTTTGAAACAAGGTTGATCCTGTTTCTATAGATATCTTCTTCATGACCATAGTCTAGGTCATAGATAACTTTCATACCCCTTAATTGACTTCTATCATTTCCAATATAGAATCCAACTTGTTGTTTACTTAAACCTTGATCAGATTGTCTAACCTTATATAGGTCAATGAAGGAAGTTAGTTTGTTTGAAAATTCTACTAGAGAGTAAGTCTTAGCATAATCTGTAAATGTATAGGTTATAGTTCTGTTTGACCTATCATAATCAGCCTTAGCTATAGTACCAATACCCGCTGCAATGATATCTAAGTTCTCTATTTCATTATCTGATATGCCGTTAAGATCTGTTACCTCACTCATATTGAGTACGAAATAATCCCCTGGGTTTATCTTGATGTTTTTATCAACTGCAAACTTGTTGGTAAATTCCATACTTTCACCAAAGTGGGGATGGATTTCGTTTCTCTTCTTGCTGGTCTTATCTTCTGGGTTTAGAACATACATATCTGTAGTATTGAGTTTAATCTTATCTGATAAATCTCTACCAGTTCTTGCGATAGGACCTGCATATGGATCTAAGCCTTCTCCACCTATTGTGAAGTTCCAAACTTGGTTAGTATTTACATAACCGTCTGGTGATTTAACTTCTTCTAGTCTGTAGTTACCAATTGGTAATTTGTCAAAATGGATAGTTCCATCTTCGCCAACAGTTTTAGTTGTTATTGAACCATTTGATAAGTTAGTTAATTTAAACTTAGCACCAGCTAAGAGCTCACTCGCCTTAATTTCATTACCATTTTGGTCGACCTTTGTAACTGTCATTTCACCTTCACCTGGTTTTTCGTTTACGATTTTACCCATGTTCTTGGCTGTAGCGCTTGTTACAAAGTCGATTAGTTTACCATCTTTTTCAGAAGTTGATTTTTCTGGAACATATTGATAAACACCGTTTGCCTTATCGTATTCTAGTGATATATAACCGCTAGATGATGGTACGATTTTGATTTGTTTTACTGGATATTCATTATAGTAAGTTTTGCCATCTTCTTTATATTGTTTCTCACCTACTACTATTAAATCTTTTAGTAGAACTTTTGCCCCTGTTTCAGGATTTATAATCTTAGCTTTTTCTATATCTATATCTTTAGATAAAACAGATTTATCACCAATTTTTAGTGTGCTATTAGAATCTTTAGGATCTTCCATTTCTAGTTCTGAAAGATTGTAAATAGTTCCATTAGATACAAATCTCACATTTACAGTCTTAAGATCAACTATATCTCCACTTTCTGGGTCTACTACTTCTCCTGTGTTTGTCTTAACAGTTTTGATTGTGAAGTATAGGAGTGGATCTGTGATTGGCTTGTAATCCTTAGGTGCCTTGACTTCCATTAGTCTATAACGTCCTGGTTCTAGGTTTCTAAAACCAAAGTAACCGTTAAAGGCTGATCCTACATAGGCTCCTGGTATATCTGTATAGGTATTAGCAATTTCTTTTTGAAGTTTAAATATCGCACCTTCTAACCTGTTTTTTGTTACATTTTCACTATTTACATTATCTTTTGGATTGTCACGGCCATGTTTAGAGAAGGTTACATTGTATCTTTCTACTTCGTTTACAACAGTCATTCCACTTTGAGGAATTTCTGTGTAAGATTTTGATGAGTAAAGTGATTTAAGGTCTATACTAGTTTTTACCCTTGTTCTTTCACTTTCTTTTAGAAGAGGATAGATACGTCCACCAGTTTTACCTAATTGTCCGTCAGGAGATTTTTCAAACTTGGTAAATCCTAAGGCAAGGTTACCTTGTTGGTAAGAGCCTTTATCAACTTTTTTAAATATTATATTTCTTCGATTATCTCTTCCAGTAGCTTGTTGGAATTCTCTTGCTCCATCATAGAAATCAAAGTTGAGTTCGAGTTTCTTCAAGTCTTCTTGTGGAATAGTTTCAATATTTCCTTGTTTGCTATCTTTTCCTGTAAGGATAGCATCATCGTAGAAACCTTCAACGTCGATATAATATACACCGCCTTTATCAAGGTTCATTATGTCTTCGTCAAATCCCCAATCAAATGGTCTCCATCTAGCTGTGTTTAGCATAGTTACATCGTTTCTAGACAAGTCGTATGAGTTTAGAACTGTGTCTGCAAAACTATCATTTGTTGGAGCACCAGTAATCTTGTAGGTTGATCTGTAGGCAGTTTTGACACCTTCTACATCTATAGTTGGTGCATTACCTGGCCCACGGTCAGTTTCTTCTCTTTTGTGTTTTGGATTAATTTGAATATTTATCTTATCACTTGCTCCTCTATATCCTCTTGTATCAATATATATTCTTTGAATATATGTTTTGGATTCTGTATTGATACTTACAAGTTTAGACTTGTACTTTATACCATTATCAGCTGTTTGAACTGATGTATTATCATAAGATTTATCAGTTTGTATATAGTCATAAGAAGTATGTTCTGGTCCCTTGTATTTAGCCTTTAGTTGACCAGCCTCTTCGTACACTTCTATATCAAAAGGAGCTTGTAGTTTCTTGTAGCCTGATGGTGAGTTTGTTTCAGTAAGTCTATAATATCCAACAGGTAGGCTTACAGGATTACCATCCTTATCTTTTAATTCAACATTACCCTTAGAATTTGATTTACCAGAAACATCCTTAAAAGTATCATCCTTAGTTTTATAAGATTCATCAGTATATTTTTCAAGAGTAAACTCTGCGTTTTCAAGAATTTTATCGTCACTACCTCTTTTTAGAATCTTAAGATCAAGACCTGTTTGTTTGTTGGTGATTGTAGCAGTATTATCTACTAATTCTTCTCCATCAACTCTTGATCCATGACGTTCAATTCTATCAGTTTTCTCCTTAATAGTCCTTACCAAGATAATATTGTAAGCTGCTATTCTTTCACCAGCTTGTTTTGCTGGTACCGCTACATCAGCTGGCCAGTTTTCAGGTTTCGTTGCATCAGGCTCATTTTTTCTATCGAAAGTTACAGAATATTGGTATTCCGCCTCGCCATTTTCCCCTTGTGAATCAACTTCAATTACTCCTTGTGCTAAGTTAGGATCATTTTTAACTGTTGTTTCAAATGGCACTTCTATAGTTTTATTAACTGGAGTACTTGTTCTTGATTCTGGTCTTTTCTTTGTACCGTGATGGTACTCATCAGCTTTAGCCTCTGGATTCGCTTTGGTATTTCCAGTAGCTGTTTTATTTCCAGTTCTTACGCCATCTGCTAATTCATATTTATATTCTTTGTAAAGTTTTCCAGTAGAACCTTCTACTGTCCAAGTTTCATCTTCATACAAATCTTTCTCTGGAACATCAATAGTTTGTGGTTTTGGTATTTCGCTATCATATTCCCAAGCTGTTTCGTAAGTTATAACTGGGCCTTTGTTAATAGCTGATTCATTAGTGTATGAATTGGCTAGCCATGATTTGTGTGGAGTATATAGACCTGCTTCCTTAAATGAATCATAGTCAGTACCAAGTCCTACGCCAAATCTCTCATCATACTTTGTTTCAATTTCTAAACGTATTGTTCCCTTATATGTGGCAGGTATCTCTGCTATTAATCTAGTATAACCATTTTCAGTTTTTTCTTTAAATGTTATTTTTGATATTTCAGTAAGACTTCCTGGGTTATCAACATCAAAATTTTGAGATTGGTATACTTTAATAACTGAGTTAGCCTTTGTTACATTAAAGTTTTTAGGTTGACTATGGATTTGAATTTCACGGTTTTTTGCACCGTAAGGGCCTTGTCCATAGACAAAGACTTGTCTTAGCCTATGATCTACTTTATTAATTTCAGTAATCTTAGTTAAGACTGGAGCTGCATTATCTTTTGCAAGATTTGATCTAACATCTACAGGATTCGATCTAGTAGGATCAATCTTTTCCCAATCGCTTGCTGCTCTTTGAGCATTTTCTAATAAATCACTTGGATTAAGCTCAGAAATTTCAAGTCCTTCATTTTTATCTCGAGAATCTTTTGCTATTTTTGCAAATTGATATGATCTTTTATCTATAAATTCTTTTTTAGAGATATCCTTATCAGCTAAAAGTCTGGTTGGTCTATCTATAAATAATGATGCATTATGAGCATTTTCATTATTTTGTTTTATATAGGCTTTTCCATCAGCTGAAATTGTTACTGTCCATTTTGTATCAACTTTTTGATAACCTGAAGCAGGTTCTGATTCTTCTAGGGTATAAGTTCCCGGTTTTAGACCGTTAAAGGAAATCATACCGTCAGATCCTGTTGTCATGTATCTTTCATTTTTGCTTGGATCAGGACCTGTAAGTTTGAAGGTTGCACCTTGGATTGGTGTAGTTTTATTTATTTCTCTTACCTTTTTGATTTTAAAACCATAAGTTTTAATTTCATTTTCTACATCGAGTGATCCTTCTGATATATAAGAACCTATGATAGATCCTTCTTCTCTTGTAGTTGGGTCACTTTCTAAAATATCAGATACTCTTTCGTAGTAGTCAGATTTCCAGTAGTTTTGTCCACCTTCGTACCAATCCATTCCAGTACCTACTCCACCATCTAAAGTTTTGTATGGTATTTTTACATCTACTACAATTGGTTTATTTGTTGCTGGAAGATCAAGTTTTAATCTTTTCTCACCATAGTGAGAATCATCTACTGATTTTGTTACACTAGTTGTAATATCTGTTTCATTAAAGTCCGCAAGTCTCAAGTCAGAAATAAGTCCTGTAACTTTTCCGCTAGTATTTCCATCTTCTTTTGGATCAAGGGTAAATACTCTAACTTCTTCATCGCCATTGTACCAATCCATGTTTGGATATTCTGGCTTTTCTCTGTGAATTATTGCTGTAGTATCATCTATATTTCTTCCTTCTGGGTTTATTACATATCTTTGGATAACATAATTATTATCTTTATTGATAGCAACAATTCTTGTACCTAAGTATCTTGCTTCAGTAGAGTTAGCTACCCAGCCTGTAATTCTGTTATCAAAACTTGTCCAGCCTCTTGTTGGTCTTTCTTTTACATTAACCCAATGAGTACCCTCTTCACCGAGAATTGATTTTATATCGCTAGTGTCTGATTTTGAGTAGGTGTAAATCTTTGTTTTACCATCTTCTCTAACAAGTACCCATTTTTTATTCAATGGTTTGTAGCCTTCTGGTGGAGCTACTTCTTCTAGGATATAGCTCTTACCCTCTTGTGGATTACCTGTAAATTCTACAATACCATTTTGATCTGATTGAGCTTCTAGTGGGAAATTTGGATCTTTATTTTCTGGATCTGTAATCTTAAATTTTGCTCCAGCAAGTGGTTTGCCATTGCTGTCTTTTTTATAAATTCTAAATTTTTGTCCTGCTGGCTTATTATTTACTGGAATATTTACAGTATCTTTTCCAGTATAAGATTCGCCACCACCTATAATTGATGTCGAACTTATTTTTACATTTCCATCACTATATACAGTGACGTTCCATTCTTTACTAGACTTTATGAAGTCTTTTGGTGATTTGTATTCTTTTAGGGTGTATTTGCCTGGAGCAAGATTTTCAAAACTAATCTCTCCGTTTTGATCTGATGTTCTATAGATTTTATTATTATCAGAATCTGTTAGGACAAAGGTTGCACCCTTTAGTTTTTGATTTTGATTTGCTTCGTTTAGTTTAGTTATTTTGAATTTTCCTGGTTGGTATTTTCTATTTATAATACCAACTACTTCTTTGGTATATGAAGGTAATTCTGTTCCAGTTTGATCTGCCTTAGAATAGTTATCATTAGGCCCTGTTACAAATGATGAGTTCAGTGCATTTTTTCTATTTCCACTTTTTTCTTCACCATTTGCCATGTAGAAAGCTCTCCAGTGCTTATTAAACTCGTCTATATCTCTAATTTTAAAAGTTTGCTCAATTAGATAAGCATCATTTTTAGGATTTATCTTTGGTACAGATATAGTTAGTGGAGGGTTTTGGGTCTCATAAAGTGAACCAGTACTTGTAACATTTTTTGGATTATAACTTAAATTGAATCCACCTTCTGACCTATTGTAGGATTTTTCATGGTCAATTTCTGCATGATATACAAGGTTATATATATCAGGATTTTGTTCAGGTCTAACCCCCATTGACAATGGCATGTAGTCATTTACTAAAGGGGAATAATCTGGGTGAGCCTCGTATTTTTTAAGTGGTGGAATACTTGTTTTATAAATCTTAACATCATCTAAGTAATATGGAGATTCATATTTTCCTTGCCAAGTTTCTTGTTTAGATCCTTGGTTATCTGTAAATTTCCAATTAAACCAAATCTTATTAGCATCACCTGTTTTATAATCACCAAGTGGATTGTAATAACCGATAGCTTTTACATACCAATTTCCATCGTCTGCCTTATAAACATCCCTAAAGTAGTAGGCTTGACTTGGGAATTTGCCTGCTGTTGTATGTCTATCATAACCATCGTAATCTGCTTGGACTTTTATATTATCTACTGGGTTACCAGAAATTGTTCCATTTTTTTGATTTGGAGCAACCACATTGGTAAAGTCCCACTTTCCTGAGTGAGTTGCATAGAATTTGGATGGAATCATACCATTAAGGTCTATACTAAACTTAGTTTCACCGTTACTTAGAGAGTTCTTATTGAAGACGTAAGTTAATAAGTTAGTCTTATAATCAAAGTGTGGTGTTGCTATCATCTTCCCATTGAAATATATGTTTGGAAAAGTCTTAAAGTATTGGGTGAAATCAAGGTTAGGGTCAAATTGTATTTCAAATCTAGATCCTGGAGCTGCGTTACTTATAGTAGCATCCAAGTGATATTTTAGAGATTCTAATCTATATGCTTCCCAAATTCCTCTAAAATTACCTGATCCTGAATCATCATTTATAACCATGCTTTGGTTTACACGAGTTACTATAGCAGCATCTTCTCCCTGTCCACCTTCTTCTCTTTCTATATAGTAGTCAACTCCTGCTGTTGGTGATGCATCTGAGTCTTTAAATTTAGCATCATAAGTAACTTTTCCGTCTTCACTTACAGTTACACGGAAATATACCTTAGATTTCTCATAACCTTCTGGAGCTTTAACTTCTTCTAGATAATAAGTTCCTGTTGGATGTTCTCCAAAACTTACCTTACCATTTTCATCAGTTATTTTGTTGGCAATAACTTCTCCGTTTTCATCTTTTAGGACAAATTCTGCTCCAGCAAGTCTATCTTTTTTTCCTTCTGTAGAAGTATCTGCAAATTTTGCTACTTCTATCTCACTTTTCTTTTGCTCTTCGTTTGCTATAGTTATGGTTGGATTTCCATTTTCTTCTTTGTTTTTGCTTAGGTTAGTATTTACTCTAATTTTGGATTGACCAGCAGGATTTTCTTTTGCAAGCCAATCATAGGATATGCTTGTGCTATCTTTTGAGCCAATATTTGCAGAAACTTCTACTAAAAATCCCCAATCTGTTCCAAATCTTCC
Source organism: uncultured Anaerococcus sp. (assembly GCA_900550345.1). Lineage (GTDB taxonomy): Bacteria > Bacillota > Clostridia > Tissierellales > Peptoniphilaceae > Anaerococcus. The sequence continues at coordinate 10,959 of URRX01000019.1, forward strand.
TTGAGGGAAAGTTATTTGATAACCCTTTGTACCAGATAATGGATTTGCTACGTCAGCTTTTCCTTCAATTGCACCACCATTATTTTGAGCACCTAAAGTAACTTTTCCTAAGCTGGATATTTCTTGATCTACAGTTTGACTATTCATAGCACCAAATATATCTGATCTTTGTCCGCCACTTACATCATATACATTTATATTTGAATCTTGTAAATTTACATTTGGAAGGGAGATATTTAGTGTAGTATCTTTGTCAGTTCTTCCACCAGCTCTTTGTGCATATGGTTTTAGGTAGATATAGAATTTGACATTTCCATTTTCGTCAACTTTTCCATAGTGCATACTATTCATAAAGTCAGGCCAGTTTGGATAGTCAGAGTGTTCTACTAAATCTGTCTTACCAGAACCAAGAGAAAATTGTGCATTTTTTCCTAATACAGAAACTTCGCCATCATCTAAAATGGTGATTGTTTTTTGTTCTTGGTCGAGCTTATAGCCTGTTGGAGCTTTTGTTTCTTTTAGGTAATATGTTCCTGGTTCGATATTTCTAAAGGTAGCCTCACCATTATTATCTGTAGTTATTCCTATTTTTGCACCTAGTAGGTAGAAGTTTGCACCAGGGATTCTTTTATTTTGATCTTTAGAATCTACTTTTATTACTGTGAAGGTTGCCGGTATTTTTTTATTATCTTCTATTTGAGCATTTGTAATATAGTGAGATTTTGAGTTCTCATCATAATAATTTGCTTTTTCTCTAAATATATAATTTTTACCTTCTACTGGTATACTATCTGTTGGTAGAGTTTGGTCTATCTTGTGGTCGATCATTGAAGCTTTGCCGTCACTCGCTATATTCCAAAATCTTACATTTGGAATCGTAATTACTCTTTGATGACCATCTTCTTCTTTAAGATTAATTTTTCCCAATTCTTTTTTATCATTATCTATAACAGTTAGACTTTGAGCTGGCATTTTGTCATATCCTTCTGCTAATGACCAGTGTTGGTCGACAATTATGTCTTTATATTTTGAAATTGTAACTCCACCAACGCTGTAGTCTGTTGGATTATTTGGTGTATTTAATTTTGTGTCAAACTTATACACTCCGATATTTCCTACTGCTTGTGATCCAGCTGGATTACTTTCTTTTGCTGGAACATTTGAGATAGTAGCTTCATCATTTTTAACTTCCATCATGCCTGTTGTGGTATTTATTCCATATACCGCTCTTTTGCCAGTATTTAGACTTTGACTATCTAGAGTCCTTTTTTCTAGTGGAAGACCCTTATTTTTATCTCCTGTAGAAACTGCATCTGTTATTGTCCACTGTGCTGTACTTTCTGTTTTGAATTCTCCCTTTATAGTAGTTCTGTTATTCATACTTGTACGGTTAGGAGATTCTTTTTCTATTTTGTCTTGTGGATATCCTTCTTTTAATATATGTCTTAGGGCACCAACCTTATTATTTTTCTTTGTAAGGATAGTTGATACGTCTATCATATATGAACCTTGTTTGTTTGTCCTTGGTGTATAGAAGGTATAGACAAGAGTTTTTTCACTTTCATTTAGAGCGTGGTGTTTGGAGTCTGAGATTCCTAGCTTTCCATCTAGTTGGTCTTTTAATTCTACAGATTTTCCATTTATTTTTACATTTTGGATTTCGCCAAGGCCAGATCCTTCTACTGTAGTTAGGTTTAGTTTATAGCCTAGTTCTTTGAGGTATACTGTAGAGTCAACTCTAAGAGTCCAATTTATTCCACTTAGTTCATTGCCATCTACAACTGGATTTCCAACGATATCCATATTTATCTTGTAGTCCTCATCATCTTCTCCAATTATTTGGACAATATCGTCCCTACCTTTTTCTATTATAGTTCCTGCTGGATTTCCATTTTTGTCTATTTTTTCTGCAGGTAGGTTTTTTGGATTTGTTACTCCTAGACCAGATATGCTATTTATAACAGTAAAGCTTTCTCCAGGTGTGATGTTTGCTGAGTTATAATCGACATCTATGCTTAAAAGTTGGTTGATATCTTCGTCTATATCTCTTACTATTTTGTACATAATAGTATTTGAAGCTTGGTCATAGCTAGGTTTTGCTATTACATTTCCTTTGTAAATAATATCTTCTAATTTAGAAGGATCATTTACAGTTAGTTTTTTATCTAGGTGAATATTAAAATATTGACCAGCCTTAATTGGACCTTGTCTTGTTGATGTATCAAAACGAGTTCTAATTGTGAATTTTTTATTTTCTAAGTTTAATTTGCCTTTATCATTTTGTGCTGCTTTTACCTTTTCTTTGGCTGGTTCGTCTTGACCCAAAAATAGCATTCTAAGTTTTGGCATCAAGCCCTTTTTTTCTGCCTTTTTCTTTTCTTTTTTATCTTCACTTTTTTGTTTTGGTTTTATATTTTCGGAAGATTTTTCTTTTTGGTCTTGATTTTCTTCTTTATTATTAGAAGTGGTAGAAGTTTTTTGATCTTTGGAATCTTTGTTTGTATCTTTTTTCTCGATTGAAGGCTCATTTGATTTTACTTCTACTTCTGTTTGACTTTCTTTCTTATTTGAAGATGTTTTTTCATCTTCTTTCTTTTCTTCTTTTGTAGAAGAAATTGAAGCCTTTTTATCTTCTTCTTTTTTTATTGGTTGATCTTGTTGAGATTTTTCTTTTTCAGCTTCTTTTATATCTTCTTCTTTTTGAATCTTTTCTTGATCTTTTTTATTTTTTTCTTCTATTAGGGAATTTAAATTTTCAAAATCTTCTTTTAATGATTTTGTAGTATATAAAGTTTTATTTTCATCTCTTATTAAGGCAAAAATATCCCCTTCATTTTTTATAGTCAAATTTCCTTCTTGATCTTTTTCATAAAGGTTGAAGTTTGGATCTAGGGATTCATATTGAAGAAATTCTAAATTGAAAACTAACTTGTCTTCATTAAATAATTTTTGATTTCCTTTTTCGTTAAAATCAAAATCATCCATAACTTTAAAGTCTATGTATGTGTAATTACTACCATATGGACTTTCTTTTTCAGTTTCTTCTATATTTTCTAATTCTTCTTTTGTTACTAATCTATAGCCTTCTTCATCATTAATAATTTCCAAATCAAGGTCTAGTCCTTGGTCATTTAGCATATCTTTTACTCGCCAATATTCCTTACTAGCCTGTTCATTTGAATCAAAATAACCATCATCATATAATTTTAAATCAATTCTTTTTACTAATCTAAAATTTGAAGTAGTATCTGGCATTGTTAGTGCTAGAGAAAACTTATCTTGGTCTTTTTTGATGTGTTTTTTATCATAGATTAGCTGTGATTTTGTAATTGAAATATTAACATTTTCATCATCTTTAATTTCTTCAATCGATTTTATGGTGTTTGGTTTAACTTCTTCAGCTTTCGATGTTATTGTAAAAGCTGGTAGCATTACTTGAATCACCATAAAAAATGCCATCAAAAATGACGTCATTTTTCTCAATAATGTTTTCATACAATCTCCTTTTTGATATAGATTTTTAAATAAGTGTTTATACTAATATTTTCTCTTATAAACAATAAACATTATATTTTTATTATTTATCTTGATAAAGCTATATAAAAAATTTTCTCACT
>URRX01000020.1 GCA_900550345.1 uncultured Anaerococcus sp.
AAACATTATTTCAGACACAAGTGGATACGCTACAGAACAAATTGTAAAAGTTTCCCTAAGTCAATTTAATGTTGAAACAATTACAAATATATATTCCGATGTAAGAGATGAAAAATCTTTAAAAGATATATTAAATTTTATAATTGAAACCGGCGATAATTTTATAATCTATCACTCTTTCCAAGATTCAAGAATGAATGTTTATATTAACAAATTTTGTGAATTAAATGGTATAAGTTATGTTGATTTAACTGGTTATTCTATTAGAACAATATCAAAAAAAATTAATTTAAAACCAAAAAATTCTTTTTCTAGCGAATCTTTATATGAATCAAATCGTTTTAAAACTTTAAACGCTCTAGATTTCGCTATCAAATATGATGACGGCAAAGATTTTAATTCATTAAAAGTTTGTGATATAGCTTTAATTGGTGTATCTCGTTCTTCAAAAACACCCATTTCAATTTATATGGCAAGCAAAGGCTACAAAGTTTGTAATATACCCTTACTTTTAAACGCAAGCCTACCTGAAGAACTTTTTGAAATTGATAGCAAAAAAATAATTGGTCTTACTATTGATAAAAATATTCTAAAATCATATAGAGATGAAAGACTAAAAAGTTTAAATTTATTTGGCAAAAGCCAATATTCTGATCTTAGAATTATTCAAAAAGAACTTGACCATGCCAAAGATATTATGGATGATTTAGGTTGTGTAATTATTGATGTTACAAATAGATCTATCGAAGAAACGTCTGATATTATTATTAATCATATTAATAGCATGAAAGGGGAAAAAAATGACTGAAAAATATGTTTATAATTTTAATGAAGGAGACAAAGAAATGCGCTCTTTGCTCGGTGGTAAAGGCGCAAATTTAGCAGAAATGACAAATATGGGAATCAATGTACCATATGGTTTTACAGTTACAACTGAAGCTTGTGCTAGATTTTATAAAGAAGATAAAAAAATCTGGGAAGACTTAAAAAAAGAAATCACAAGTCATATAAAAGATCTAGAAGAACACAATAAGAAAACCTTTGGCTCAACTGAAGATCCACTCCTTGTATCTGTAAGAAGTGGTGCTCCAATTTCTATGCCAGGTATGATGGATACAATTTTAAATCTTGGTTTAAATGATGATGCTGTAATAGGTCTTAGCAAAAAGACAGACAACGAAAGATTTGCTTATGATTCTTACAGAAGATTTATTCAAATGTTTGCCGATGTAGCAATGGGAATTAATAAAAATAATTTTGAAAAGGTTCTTAGTGCTAAAAAAGATGAAAAAGGTGTTAAAGAAGATACTGAACTTGATGCTAATGATTTAAAAGATGTTGTAGAAAAATACAAAAAAGTTTATAAAGATATTGAAGGAGAAGATTTTCCTCAAGAACCTAGAGAGCAATTAGATAAGGCTATAACCGCTGTATTTGCATCTTGGAATAATGAACGTGCAATTTTATATAGAAGATTAAATGATATTGATGATTCTATGGGAACTGCTGTAAATGTTCAATCAATGGTATTTGGTAATATGGGAGAAACTTCTGGAACAGGAGTAGCTTTCTCAAGAAACCCAGCAACTGGAGAAAATAAATTATTTGGTGAATATTTAATGAACGCTCAAGGTGAAGATGTTGTTGCAGGAGTTAGAACACCAAAAGAAATTTTAACATTAAAAGATTCATTACCAGAAGTTTTCGAACAATTCCGCGATACTGCTGAAAAACTTGAACAACATTACAAAGATATGCAAGATATGGAATTTACTATCCAAGAAGGTCAATTATTCTTGCTTCAAACTAGAAATGGTAAAAGAACTGCTCATGCTGCAGTAAAAGTTGCTGTAGATATGGTTCATGAAGGATTACTTACAGAAAAAGAAGCTGTTTTAAGAATTGATCCTAAAGATCTTGATGGTCTACTCCACCCTACACTTTCTCAAAAATCTATAAAAGAAAATAAAGCTGTTGCAAAAGGTCTAGCAGCAAGTCCAGGAGCTGCTGTAGGTTACATTGCTTTTACTGCTAAAGAAGCTAAAAAAAGAGCTGCAAAAGGTGTTGATGTTATTTTAGTTCGTGAGGAAACTTCACCAGAAGATTTAGAAGGAATGGTATCAGCTTCTGGAATTCTTACAGCAAGAGGTGGAATGACAAGTCATGCTGCAGTAGTTGCTAGAGGAATGGGAAAATGTTGTGTGTCTGGTGCTCATGAAATTTATGTAAATGAAGATGAGAGATTCGTAAGAATAGATGGCAAAAAATATTCAGATCAAGACGTACTTTCAATAGATGGTTCTACTGGAAATATTTATATAGGAGCACTAGAAACTGAAAATCCAAAACTTGAAGGAACATTTGGAGAATTCATGAGTTGGGTTGATAAATATCGTGATATGAAAGTTAGAACAAATGCCGATACACCTCATGATGCAAAACAAGCCTTAGAATTTGGAGCTGAAGGAATTGGATTATGTAGAACTGAACATATGTTCTTTAAAGCAGATAGAATTTTCCAAGTAAGAAAAATGATCTTGGCTCACAATTTTGAAACAAGAAAAGAAGCTTTAGATAAAATTCTTCCAATGCAAGAAGAAGACTTCTATCAAATTTATTCTTTAATGGGAGAAAGACCAGTAACTGTAAGACTTCTTGACCCACCTCTTCACGAATTTTTACCAAGAGGACAAGAAGAAATTAGAACTCTTGCTGAAGATTTAAATATGGAAATTTCTGAAGTTAAAAAGAGAATTTTAGATCTTGAAGAAGTAAACCCTATGCTTGGATTTAGAGGACTAAGACTAGGCGTAAGATATCCAGAAATTTCAAAAATGCAAGCTCGCGCTATAATTCAAGCTGCAATTCGTTGTCATGAAGATGGAATTAATGTTGTTCCAGAAATAATGATTCCACTTTCATCTGATGTTAAAGAACTTGCTTATGTAAAATCTCAAGTTAAAGAAGAAATTGAAAAAGTTTTTGAAGAAAAAGGCAAAAAAATTGACTACTTATTAGGAACAATGATTGAAATTCCTAGAGCTGCAATTACTGCTGATGAAATTGGTGAAATCACTGACTTCTTCTCATTTGGTACAAATGATTTGACACAAATGACCTTTGGTCTTTCAAGAGATGATGCTGGAAAATTCTTGGATCTTTACTTAGACAAAGATATTTTTGCAAAAGATCCTTTCCAAGTTTTAGATCAAAGAGGAGTTGGTTTCTTGGTTGAAACTGCTGTTGAACGTGGTAAAAAAGCAAATCCAAATCTTCACTTAGGAATTTGTGGAGAACACGGTGGAGAGCCAACAACTGTTAAATATTTATATAATGTAGGACTTGATTATGTATCTTGTTCACCATTTAGAGTTCCAATTGCAAAACTTGCAGCAGCTCAAGAAGCAATTGAACATCCAAGAAATAAATAATTTTAATTCAAAAATACCAGAGTTCATACTCTGGTATTTTTCTATTTTAAGAAGGATAATTCAATTTTCAATTTAGATTTCATCTTTTATTATTTTTTCCATCATAGTTTTTACTTTGTCATAAGTATCCTTTTTATCTATAGCTCCAACTATCGGATCTCCTACAATATTTCCTTCATTGTCAACTAGAACTGATGTAGGATATGACATTATTTCTTGAGCATATTTTCCAAGTTCGCTATCTGGATCAAGACTTATATTTTTATAAGTTGCTCCTTGTTTTTTTAGAATTTTCTTTGCTTCTTTTATTACATCATCTTTTCCAACTTGAGCTTCTGTATTTATTCCTATAACTTGACCGCCCATTTTTTCAATTTCTTTATTTAATTTTTGTAAATGTGGAATTTCTCCAACACAAGGAGCACATCCATTAAACCAGAAATTTACTAGAGTTAATTTTTTGTCTTTAAAAATATCTTTTGTTACTTCATTACCATCAAAATCTTTTGATTTAAATTCTGGGAATAAATTTAATTCTTTTGTTGACGCTGATTCTTTTTTCTTACCTTTATTAAATTGATCTTCTATTCCCTTTTTCTTATTAATTGTTTTTTCAATTTTTCCAATTTCTTCTACGTCTTTTTTTAGTAGGTCATAGTCTTCTTTTGAAAGTTCATCTTTAGATTTTTCCACTAAATCTAATAAATACATATCATAAGAAACATCAGGCTCCCCTGCTATTTTACTTTTATCTGCTTTTGAAAATGCAACTTGCCACTGTTTATCATGTTTTTTCAAAATATCATTTTGTTTTTGCATTAAATCATCTACTGATTCTTCATTCGAGTTTGAGTTTGAAGCCATTGAACTTTTATTAGATGATATATTGTCTTCATTTTTTTTATTATCTTTCATATTGCTTTCTATACTTGTCTTGTTACTAGTTGAATTTTCTGTATTTTCTTTTTTTCCACATCCTACAAAAGTAAATGCCAACGCCAAAGCTAGGGCTGATATTTGTAATTTTTTATTTTTCATTTTTTTCTCCTTTAATTTCTTTTTTCTTATCTAGTCCAAATTCATATTTTAGTGCACAAGTTGGACAAGCCTTGATACACATTCCACATCTTATACATTCTGTATGATTTTGATTTTTTCTTACATCTACATCCATTTTACAAGCTTTTTTACATTTTTTACATGATATACATTTATTTCTATCAAATATTATTTTAAAAAGTGATATTTTATTAAATAAGGCATAAAATGCACCTAATGGACAAATCCACTTACAAAACGGTCTAAAAAATATTATTGAAAGTACCATGCTTATTATTAAGATTGTCAATTTCAAATTGAATAATGATCCCAAACTTGCCCTTATTGATGAATCTACAAGAGAAAGTGGTATTGCTCCTTCCAAAACTCCAGCAGGACAAATATACTTACAGAAGTATGGATTTCCCATGCCAAGCTTATTTGTAAAAAAAACTGGTAAAATCATAACAGCTACGAGAAGGATTATGTATTTTAGGTAGGTTAAAATTTTTAGTTTTTCTGTTGAGAATTTTTTTGTTGGAATTTTATGTAATATTTCTTGGAAAAAACCAAAAGGACATAAAAAACCACAGACTACTCTTCCTAGGATTACCCCAACAAAAATTAAAAATCCAGTTATATAATATGAAAATTTAAATTTTGATGACCCAACCACAGCCTGATATGCTCCAATTGGACAAGATCCTGCAGCTGCAGGACATGAATAACAGTTTAGACCTGGTACACATATCTTTTTAAATTTTCCTCTATATATTATCCCTTTCAAAAAATTTGGAAGATGAATGTTTGTAAGAAGTGTGGCAACAATTTGAATAAGGAATCTATATTTTGCAATAAAAAGAGATTTCATTTTACCCAATTCCAACACACTCCAAACATAAATTTATTGCCTTTGATAAGACTGTATCAACTTCTCCCCTAAAAGCACCAAGGATTATAAAACAGACTCCTAATAGCAAAAATCCTATTTGTAAATTTTTCTTTTTTCTAATCTCTATACCAATCACCCCTTTACAAATTAATAATAACAAATTAGATATAAATTTTCTGTTAAGATTTTCTTAACAAATATTTTATTTTGATTTGATATAATATTTATAAAGGAGAAGATATGAAAATTTTAATAGTTGAAGATGAAAAAATTTTAAATGATACAATTAATAAGTCATTAAAAAAATCTGGTTATGAAGTTGAATCTGTCTTTGATGGATTTGATGCTATGGAAATGATAGAAGTTGAATCTTATGATTTAATAGTTTTAGATTTAAACCTACCAAATATGGATGGCATGGAAATCTTGAAGAATTTGAGAAAAAAAGATAATGAAACAAAGGTACTAATTCTTTCTGCAAGAAGTCAAATTAAAGATAAAGTAGAAGGTCTTGATAGAGGCGCAAATGATTATTTACAAAAGCCCTTTCATTTGGATGAATTAAAGGCAAGAGTAAGATCTTTAACAAGAAGAAACTTTATTCAAAATAATACCGAAATTTCTTTCGATCAAATTAAATTTGATAGTAAAAACAGAAGTGTTTTTGTAAATGGAGAAGAATTAAAATTAACTCGTAAGGAAACTGGTATTTTGGAATACCTCCTATTAAATCAAAATCGACCAATTAGCCAAGAAGAATTAATTGAACACGTTTGGGATTCAAGTGTTGATTTATTAAGTAATTCCATTAGAGTTCACATATCAGCTTTGAGAAAAAAATTAAAGGATAAGCTAGAATATGATCCAATAGAAAATAGAATTGGGGTTGGCTATATGTTGAGGAAAGTCAAATGAAAAAAATTTCATTAAGATTAAGAATTGCAATTCTTACCAGTATTTTAATTGCAGTTACGAGTATTAGTTTAAATTTTTTCACAAATAAAACTGCATATTTTTATATAGATTCTCTTGGTGTATTTATGGATGATGCAAAAGATGAACAACTTTACATAAATATAGACAAGGATAAAGTAGAAGATTTAGAAGATAATTTTTCCAATCAAATCAAAACAACCAAAATAAATTATTCAAAAAAATCATGGCTAATTACAAGTTTAATTACAATTTTAGGTGGAATGATTTCTTATTTTCTTAGCGGAAAATTTTTGGAACCCTTAGATAAATTTTCAAAACAAATAGAACAAATTCAACTCAAAAATCTAACATCTTATGAATTTGAAGAAAATCCAATAAAGGAATTTCAAAAATTAACAAAATCTTTCAATCAAATGTTAGAAAGACTAGACCAATCTTACGAAATCGAAAGAGACTTTACCGCAAGAGCTGCCCATGAATTAAGAACACCACTAACAATTATAAATTCGCAAATTGATCTTTATGAAGAAAGCAAAATGGATGAAAAACAAACAAGAGATCTTATGAATATGATAAAAACAGAAAGTGATAGACTAGCAAAATTAGTAACTAGTTTACTTGATATTAGTGAATTAAGGTCAGTAACAAGAAACGAAAAAATAGAGCTTTCTTCTTTAATAGAAGAAGCAATTCAAGATCTATCCTTAATTTCTGACAAGAAAAATATAAAAATAGAAAACAATTGTGAGAAAATTTATATTCAGGGAAGCGACATTTTGATTTATAGGACTTTTTATAACTTAATTGAAAATTCCATAAAATATAATGTAGATAGTGGTTATATAAAAATATATTCCAAGAAAAGTAAAAATTTTGCAGAAATTTTTGTAGAAGATAGTGGAATAGGAATTGAAAAAAATGAAAGAGAAAATATATTTAAGGCGTTTTATAGGGTAAATAATAACAAAGAAAAAGGCTCGGGACTTGGCTTATCCCTTGTAAAAGAAACAATAAAATTACATGGTGGAGAAATTAAAATAGAAGATATAAAAAAGGGTACTCTCATAAAAATAAATCTTCCTATTTTAAAATAAACACAAAAAAACTAGGCAAAAGCCTAGTTTTTTTATACTAAATTTCTTCAGCATTAATAATTTCTTCATTGAAACCATCTTTGTAGTCGTCATTTTTAACTATATGTCTATTAAATATCTTATCAATTCCAACTGCTATAGCTGTATCTCCTGAAATATTTGCTGCAGTTCCAAATGAATCTTGTGTTAGATATAAAGTAATCAATAATGATGCAAGTTCTCCTTCTGAAGGAATTCCTACTACTGGTAAAAATGGTAGGGCACTCATTACAGCTCCACCCGGTGCTCCTGGTGCAGCAACCATAGCTACTCCTAAAATTGCCATATATCTTAACATTAATAAATAAGAATGATCCATTCCATACATTGTTAAAATTGTAAATGTACAAGCAGTAATTGTAATCATAGAACCTGGCATATGAACTGTAGCTCCAAGAGGAATAACAAAATCTCTTATTCCCTTACTAACGCTATTTTGTTTAGCACATTCTAAGTTTACTGGAATTGTAGCAACAGAAGATTGAGTTCCAACTGCTGTTAGATATCCTTTTATTTGATTTTTTATTAAAGTAAGAGGATTTTTCTTTGTGTATACACCATTTATTATAAATAAAGCAGATATATATAATAAGTGAAGGGCAATTACACATAAGAATATTTTCCAGAAAATAGAAAGAACTGCAAATACAGATCCTGTAAATGCCATTTTTGAGAAATTACCAAAAATGAAAAATGGTAATAATGGAACAATTGCTGTTGATAATACTTTAGTAATTATCTCATTAAATTCTCCAATTAATCCGTAAGAAAATTCTCCCTTACCTTGTTTTCTTAACCATGAAATTGCAATACCCATCATAAAAGCAAAAATAATTGCAGATGTAACATCAAAAAATGGTGTTATAGGTACTTCAAAAAATGGGTTAACTTCAATTTCACTTGAAGCTTGGATTTTTGCAACTTGATCTTGACTTATAAAAGATGGGAAAATATTAGAACTCATCAAATAAGATAATGATCCACCAACAATAGTTGATGTATATGCAAGAAGAACTGTTACAGCAAGTAATCTTCCTGCTCCCTCTCCAAGGTCTGCAATTCCTTTAGTAACAAAAGCGATTATCATAAGTGGGATTACAAAGTTTAAAAATGCCCCAAAAATAGTTGAGAATGTAACTGCTATTCTAACAAACCATTCTGGTAAATATAAACCTGCTAAAGTACCCAAGGCAATCGCTATCAATAATTTAGGTATTAAACCTAGTTTCTTCTTTTCCGATTTACTCATGTCTTTAAATACTCCTTTTTTTAACTATAATTTTTTTATGTAAAATATATAGTTTCTAAATGACTACCTTTTCATTATAAGACATAAAATAAAAAAGTGCAAGTAATATTGCACTTTTTTTAACAATTTATAATATATTATTTATATTCTTGGTCATATTTTTCTTGAAGTTCAGAAATTAAATTATTATCATCAAAATAATTTATTCCCATAGCTTCTTTTACTTCATTTAATTTCTTTTGGCCATAAGAACTTGCTTCTTTTGATCCATTTTCCATAATTTCAAATAGTTTATTAATATCTTTTGCATAATAAGCTCTTTTTTGTCTAATTGGATCAAGAAAATCTTCCAAAACTTTATTTAAGAATTTTTTAATTTTAACATCACCAAGACCCCCACGTCTATAATGATCTTTAAGTTCATCTAAATTTTTATATTCAGGATAATATTTTTCAAAATGATAATCTTCACAAAAAGCATCAAGATAAGTAAATACTGCATTGCCTTCAACTTTTCCAGGATCAGATATTTTTATATGACCAGGATCTGTAAACATAGACATTACTTTTCTTTTTACTTCTTTTTTAGAATCAGATAAATAAATACAATTATCTAAAGACTTGCTCATTTTAGCTGATCCATCAATACCTGGCAATCTTCTACATACTTTATTTTCTGGAATTACAGCTTTAGGTTCTCTAAAAATTTCTTTGTAAGTATTATTAAATGACCTAACCAGTTCTCTAGCTTGCTCAAGCATAGGTTCTTGATCTTCTCCAACTGGCACAATATTTGAATCAAACAAAATAATATCTGAAGTTTGACTTACTGGATAAATTAAAAATCCTGTTGGAAGACTTGTTTCAAAATTTTTAGATTTTATTTCACTTTTTACAGTAGGATTTCTCTCAAGTCTTGATAAAGTAACTAAATTTAGTAAATAAAATGTTAATTCTGTTAGTTCTTTTACATAAGATTGCACAAAAAATGTAACTTTTTCAGGATCAAGTCCTACTGAAAGATAATCAAGCATAACCTCAGTTATGTTTTCCCTAATTTTTTTAGGATTATCAAAATTATCTGTCAAAGCTTGAGCATCAGCAATCATAACATACATTTTGTCATAATTTCCTTCATTTTGAATTTTAACTCTATTTTTTAAAGATCCAACATAATGACCCAAATGAAGTTTTCCAGTTGGTCTGTCCCCTGTTAATATTATATCTTTCATTTTTTCTCCTTAGATTTTATAAAAATAAAAGGAAAGGATTATTCCTTTCCCCCTTTTGCTAAATATGCATCTATAAATCCATTTATATCTCCATCCATTACACTTTCTACATTTCCCACTTCAAAATTTGTTCTGTGATCTTTTACAAGTGTGTAAGGATGAAATACATAAGATCTTATTTGGCTTCCCCAAGCTATTTGGGTGTAATTTCCTTGAATATCCTCAATTTTTTCTCTGTGTTCTTCTTCTTTAATTTGAGTAAGTTTTGCCAAAAGAAGTTTCATTGCAGTTTCTTTATTTTGAGTTTGGCTTCTTTCTGCTTGACTTGAAGCAATTACTCCAGTAGGTATATGAGTAATTCTAACAGCAGAATCGGTTTTATTAACGTGTTGTCCACCTGCTCCACTTGCCCTATAAGTATCAATTCTTAAATCTTTAGGATCAATTTCAACACTCATATCATCATTTAACTCTGGAAAAATATCTATTGATGCAAAAGATGTATGGCGTCTTTTAGAAGAATCAAAAGGAGAAATTCTGACAAGTCTATGAACTCCTCTTTCCCCTTTTAAATATCCATAAGCATAAGATCCTTTTATATGAATAGTTGCAGATTTTATTCCACCTGCTTCTTCATTATTTAAATCTGTAATATCAAATTTAAAATTTCGTCTTTCAAAAAATCTTGTGTACATTCTCATAAGCATTTCTGCCCAATCAGTAGCTTCAAGGCCACCAGCGCCTGCATGAATCACCATATAAGCGTTATTTCTATCATATTCTCCATCAAGCTCGGTTTTTATTTTAAAAGATGATATTTCTTTTTTTAACACCTTTAAAGAATTTTCTACATCAACTAAACTATCTAATTCTTCATTTGTTTCTTCAATTATATCAATTAAATCTGATTGATCTTTTAATTCTTCTTTTAAATTCATAAAAGTTTTATAATCATCTTTTTTATCGGAAAGGTCTGCCATAATTTCTTGGGCTTTTTGACTATCATCCCAAAAATTTTCTTTTAGGGTTTCTTTTTCAATATTTTTTATTTCTTTAAAAAGATTATCAGGATCAAGATGAGCTCCAATCATATTAAGATTTTTTTCAAGTTCTTCAATGATTTCTCTTAACTCATAAATTTCTGCCATCTAATTACCCTTAATATTTCCTTTTTTCGCTTCTCTTTTTAATCTTCTTCTTTCAGCTCTGTTTGTAGCTTGATCAGGATCTTCTGCATTTTCAAGACTTTCTGAATCAGGTTTTAAAACTTGTTTTCTTTCAATATTTTGTCTTATTTCAACACCCATCATAAGTCTTACAGTTTCTTCTTGGATGGCATTTGTCATCTCTTCATACATTTCAAATCCAGAATTTGTATAAGCACGAACAGGATCATCATTTCCCATAGCTCTTACACCAATTTCTTTTCTCATTTGATCCATTGCATCGATGTGTTCCATCCATTTTGTATCAATTACTCTTAGAAGGACTACCCTTTCAACTTCTCTCATATTATCTTCACCAAATTGTTTTTCTTTTTCTTCATATTTATTTAAGGTTGTTTGGTAAATATAATCTATTAATTTTTCTTGGGTAAAATCATTGATATTTTCAAATCTTAATAATTCTACAGGTATAGCTATAGATTTTAAATGATTTAATAAGGCTACCATTTCCCAATTTTCTGGTTTAATTTGTGGGTTTGTAAATGAATATACAGCTTGAGAAATTGAGTCTTTTATCATTGATAAAATTGACTCTCTCATATTTTCACCATAAAGAACTTGTTTTCTTTCATTATAAATTATTGTTCTTTGTTTATTCATTACATCGTCATATTGAAGGACTCTTTTTCTTGTTGCAAAGTTGTTGGCCTCAACTCTTGTTTGAGCTTTTTCAATTGATCTTGTTACCATTCGTGAAACAATTGGTTCATCTTCTGGGTAATTGTAATTTTCTACAAATTTTGAAATTTGTTCTCCAACATTAAGTCTAATTAAATCATCCTTTAATGAGATGAAAAATCTAGATTTTCCTGGATCTCCTTGTCTTCCTGAACGTCCTCTCAATTGGTTATCAATTCTTCGAGACTCATGTCTTTCAGATCCAATTATATATAGTCCACCAACTTCTCTTACCTTTTCAGCTTCTTTATCTATTTCAGGTTTTACAAGTGATTTATAGTATTTGTATTTTTTTCTTGCATCTAATATTTCTTGGTTGTCAGTTTCTTGGAAAGAGTCTACTTGTTCTAATAATTCATCAGAAATTCCTTCTCTTTTAAGTCTTTGTTTTGCCATATGATCAGCATTTCCACCAAGCATAATATCAGTACCACGACCTGCCATGTTTGTAGCGATTGTTACAGAGTTAAGTCTTCCTGCTTGAGCTACAATATCTGCTTCTCTTTCGTGATTTTTAGCATTTAATACAACGTGTTTAATTTTTTCTTTTTTAAGAGCATTTGATAATTTTTCAGAATTTTCAATTGAAATTGTACCCACTAGGATTGGTTGACCTGTTGCGTGAACTTTTTTAATTTCTTCAATTATTGCATTATATTTTCCATTTTCATTTATATAAACATAATCCACATCATCAACTCTTTGGATTGGTCTATTTGTAGGAATTTCTACAACGTCTAGGTTATAAATTTCTGAAAATTCTTCTTCCTCTGTTTTTGCAGTACCAGTCATTCCTGATAATTTATCATACATCCTAAAGTAATTTTGGAAGGTAATTGTTGCAAGAGTTTTTGATTCTGATTGAACTTCAACTCCTTCTTTTGCTTCAATTGCTTGATGAAGTCCATCTGAGTATCTTCTTCCTTGCATAATACGACCTGTAAATTCATCTACAATCATTACCTCGCCCTTATTTACAACATAGTCAATATCTCTTGTCATAGTTGTATTTGCTTTTAGGGCATTGTTAATGTAGTGAGCAAGCTCTAAGTGTTCAGGATCTGATAAATTTTTAATTCCAAAGAATTTTTCAGCCTTTGCTGTACCTTGTTCTGTAAGGTTTGATGATTTTCTTTTTTCATCTACTAAGAAGTCTACTTTTTCTACAACAAATTCCCTATCAAAAGGATCTTGGTCTAAGTCTTCATTTGGATCTAAAATTCTTCCTTCAAGTCCTTTTATAAATTCATCGGCTTTTTTATAAGTATCTGTAGATTCATCACCTTCTCCAGAAATTATAAGTGGAGTTCTTGCCTCATCAATTAAGATTGAATCGACCTCATCGACAATTGCATAATGAAGGCCTCTTTGAACCATATTATCCTTATAAATTACCATGTTATCTCTAAGGTAATCAAAACCAAATTGGTTGTTTGTACCGTAAGTTATGTCGCAATTATAATTTTTTTGTCTTTCAGAATTTGTAAGCCCATAAATAATACAACCTACAGTAAGACCTAAAAATGAATAAACTTTTCCCATCCACTCTTGGTCACGTTTTGCAAGGTAATCATTTACTGTAACTACATGAACACCCTTTCCATCAAGGGCATTTAAATAAGCAGGAAGAGTTTCAACTAAAGTTTTTCCTTCTCCTGTTTTCATTTCTGCTATTTGTCCATTATGTAGAACAATTCCTCCCAACAATTGCACTGGATAATGTTTCATACCCAAAACCCTGTCACTTGCTTCTCTTACTGTGGCAAATGCTTCTACCAAAAGATCATCTAAACTCTCTCCGTTTTTTAGTCTTTCTTTAAATTCGTTTGTTTTATTTTGTAACTGTTTATCTGTCAATTTTTGCATGTCTTCATCTAGTGCTAAAATCTTGTCAACTAATTTTTGGTTGTTGGCAATTTCTTTTTGACTAAATGTTTTAAATATATTTAATAACGCCAAATCTTTCACCTCTAATTCACTGTATATCCTACCTTTTTTATTACTTTTATCAATAAGATAGGATTAAATTATCACAAATATAATATTAAATGAAAATCTATCAATTGTAAAATAAATTTACTACTTAAAATTTTCTTTTAAATAATCAATCGCTTCTATATAACCATCAAAGCCCTTGCCCTTTATAGTTTTTTTTGCAAAATAAGAAACGTAGGATGTTTTTCTAAATTCTTCCCTATTATCAACATCTGTCAAATGAACTTCTACTGTTGGAATATTTACAGATTTTAGGGCATCTAAGATTGCAACTGATGTGTGGGTGTAGGCTGCAGGATTTATAACTATGCCATCATAAAGTTTGTAAGCTTCTTGAATTTTATTTATAATTTGTCCTTCAGAATTTGATTGGTAAATTTCAATTTCTATATCCTTATCATCAGTGTAATCTTTTATGCATTTAATCAAATCCTTATAAGTCTTGTTTCCATAAAGTTCTCTTTCTCTAATTCCGAGCATATTTATATTGGGTCCATTAATTACTAATATTCTCATAAAATTTCTCCTCAATTTCTTTTTCACATATATCTAAATCTGTATTATAAACTTCAAAATCTTTAAATTTATCATACAAATCTTTTCTTTTATTATATAAAAAATCTAAGTCATATTTTTTTGATAGTGGTCTTCCTTCAATTTCTAAATTTTCTAAATCTCTTTTTAC
>URRX01000021.1 GCA_900550345.1 uncultured Anaerococcus sp.
TCCTTGGATTTTTCCTTTAATACTAACAATAATAATTTCGGTAATTTATGTTAAGATAGTAAATAATAAATAGTTAAAACGCTGTTGTTAATTATAAATTTATATATTTAATAAACTTAGAAAATTAAGTAATGGTTAAATATAAAATTTTATTAATTTGCAACAGCTTTTTTATTAAATTTTTGCAATTATATTTTTATCCTGTATATTCTTATTGAAAAAAAATATATATATATTCTAGTAAAAGGATTTCAAAAAAATCTGGAAAAAATGTTTGATAAAATTTTAACTACATGTTATAATCTTATTGTAAGTTAAGATAACAAATTATCAGATATAAATTGAAAGGGGAAATTATGACAAGAAAAGTAGTAATTGCAAGTGCAGCTAGAACTCCAGTTGGTAGTTTTGGTGGTGCTTTAAAATCACAAAGTGCAGTAGATTTAGGTGTTGTTGCAGCTAAAGCCGCTATTGAAAGAGCAGGAATTAAACCTGAAGATGTTGAAGAAACTGTTTTAGGTTGCGTTTTACAAGCAGGTCTTGGACAAAATGTTGCTAGACAAATTTCATTAGGTGCAGGAATCCCTCAATCAGTTCCAGCTATGACAATTAACAAAGTTTGTGGATCAGGACTTAGAACAGTTTCATTAGCAGCTCAAATGATATTAGCAGGAGATGTTGATGTAGTTCTAGCAGGTGGTGCAGAAAGCATGTCAAACGCTCCATTCCTTTTAAACGAAGCTAGATGGGGAGCTAGAATGGGCAACAAAAAATTTGTTGATGAAATGATTACTGACGGTCTTTGGGACGTTTACAATGATTACCACATGGGTGTTACAGCTGAAAATGTAGCTGAAAAATATGGAATCACTAGAGAAATGCAAGATGATCTTGCAGCAGTAAGTCAACAAAGAGCAAGCAAGGCTCGTGCTGAAGGAAGATTTAAAGATGAAATCGCTCCAGTAGAAATTAAAGATAGAAAAGGAAATGTTACAGTTGTTGAAGATGATGAATATATTAGAGACGGTGTAACACAAGAAGGAATTTCTAAATTAAGACCAGCATTTATTAAAGATGGTACAGTTACAGCAGCTAACGCATCTGGAATTAATGATGGGGCAGCTTGTCTTGTAGTTATGAGCGAAGAAAAAGCTAAAGAATTAGGTGTTAAACCACTTGCTACAATAGTAAGCTATGCATCTGCAGGTGTTGATCCAAAAGTTATGGGAACAGGTCCAATTCCTTCAAGTAAAAAAGCTCTTGAAAAAGCTGGATGGAAAGTTGATGAACTTGATTTAGTTGAATCAAATGAAGCTTTCGCAGCTCAATCATATGCTGTAAGAAATGAAATGGGATTTGACCCAGAAAAAACAAATGTTAACGGTGGAGCGATTGCTATAGGCCATCCAATTGGAGGATCTGGAGCGAGAATTCTTACAACACTATTATACGAAATGGAAAAAAGAGATTCTAAAAAAGGTCTTGCAACACTTTGTATAGGTGGAGGAATGGGAACAGCTCTAGTAGTTGAAAGATAATAAATTTATAAACAAAAAAAGGTTGCTATAAAAAGCAGCCTTTTTTGTTTGCAAATATAAAATTTAAAAAAATAAAACTACTCAAAATGAGTAGTTTGGACTGTTAACAAAGTATACAAATCCTCTCGCTAAGAATATCATACGGAAAAAATTGATTTGATTTCAAATTTTAAAATTCGTCAAAAATCGCACTGTTTGAGAGCGTAGCTCGAGTTTGCGATTTTAGAATTTTGAAATTCAGAAATCGACAATTTTTGGAGTCAGATATTTGTGCTTGAGGGTTTGTATGCGCTCTGAACTACTCAAAATTAGCAGTTAAATTTGATCTATTGATATTTGGTTTTTTGTTTTTTCTCTTTCTTTCATTTTTCTATTGTAACAAGACCTACAAAGTGGTTCGTATGAATCTTGAGCTCCTATTTCAATCCTATCTTCATTATATGATTTTCTAAATGATACCCAAGCATCTTCACCACAAGAAGCGCAAATTGCATGATGCTTAATCAACTCATCAGCTATTGGCATTAGTTCTTTTACTATTTCGAAGGGGTTTGCTTTATAATCCATATCAAGTCCTGAAACAACTATTGTTATATGATTTCTCATCATTTTTACAAAGTAATCTACAATTTCATTAGGATCATCTGGAAAAAATTGTACTTCATCTATTCCTATTGCATCAATTTGATTGTTTTTTGAATATTCAAAAATATCTTTAATTGATTTAATTTGGATAGCATCCAGTTCAAGATTGTCATGACTTATAATTTTTTCATCACTATGTCTTGTATCTACAGACGGCTTAAAAGCCATTGTTTTATAGCCTGCAATTTTCATTCTATATAATTCTCTCCAAAGGGAAGTTGTTTTTCCTGAAAACATAGAACCTGTGTGAACAATAAGTTTAGCTTGTTTTTTCATATTTCACCTAAACATTAAATTTGAAATTAGTAATATCACCATCTTTCATAACATAATCTTTTCCTTCCATACGAAGTTGACCATGTTCTTTTACTTTTGTCATATTACCATATTCTTTAAGTGTTTCAAAACTTACTATCTCAGCTTTTATAAATCCTCTTTGAATATCTGTATGGATCTTTCCAGCAGCATCTACAGCTTTTGTTCCATTTGTAATTGTCCAAGCCCTTGTTTCATCTTCACCTGTTGTCAAAAATGAAATCAAATTTAAAGTCTTGTATGAATCTCTAATAACTTGATCGCAACCTGATTCTTCAAGGCCTATCATTTCCAAAAATTCTTTCTTTTCTTCATCACTTTCAAGTTCAGATATTTCTTGTTCAATTTTTGCACTTACTACAGAAACTTGGGCATTTTCTTCCTTTGCAAATTCTCTAACTTTTTGAACAAATTCATTATCATCCCCATTGTTTGCAACATCACTTTCATCAACATTGCAAACATAAATGATTGGTTTTGTTGAAAGAAGTTGGTAAGTTTTAAGAAGAGCTTTTTCTTCATCGTGTAAATTTAATACTCTTGCAGATTTTCCTTCTTCCAAAACTTCTTTTATTCTTTTTAATAACTCAACTTCGCTTCTTGCAGATTTATCTGATTTTGCTACTTTTTCCCTTTTTGCTAAAACTTTTTCTACAAGTTCTAAATCAGATAAAATAAGTTCGAAATTTATGGTTTCAATATCTCTTAAAGGGTCAATTTTTCCGTCAACATGGGTAACATTTGGGTCATTAAAGCAACGTAAAACTTCAACTATTGCATCTGTTTCTCTAATATTAGATAAAAATTTATTTCCTAAACCTTCACCTTTACTTGCCCCTTTTACAAGTCCTGCTATATCGTAAAATTCTATGGCTGCAGGAACTACTTTTTTTGAATTGTGCATTTTTGCAAGATAATCAACTCTAGAATCTGGTACATTTACAAGTCCAACGTTAGGATCAATTGTGCAGAATGGATAATTTGCAATTTCTGCACCAGCTTTTGTAATTGCATTAAATAAAGTTGATTTGCCTACATTTGGTAGGCCAACTATTCCTAATTTCATTTAATCACTCTTTCTTTTAATTATTTTTTTCTTTAATTATAGCATTAATTATTATATAGAAAGAGCTTAAAAAAATCAATTTTTAAATTTTCTAACAATGGTATAATATTTTATAAGATTAGAAAAATAAAGGAGAAATTATGAATATTGATCAAAAACTAGAAAAGCTTAGAGAGCTAATGGCTAGTAGAAAAATAGATGCTTACATTATTAATACTGCTGATCCTCATCAATCTGAATGTATCAGTGATTATTATAAAACTCGTGAATTTATTTCTGGTTTTACAGGATCTGCTGGAGTTTGTGTAGTTACAAAAGATAAGGCTAGACTTTGGACAGACTCAAGATATTTTTTACAAGCTGAAAATGAATTAAAATTTTCAGAATTTGAAATGTATAAAGAAGGTTTTGATGAAGATCCAACTATGGAAGAATTTTTATTAGAAGAAGTTGGTGAGTTTGGAAAGATTGGTTTTGATGGAAACTGCTATTCTGTAAAAGATTATAAATCTTTAAGTGAAAATATGGCATCTCGTGCTCTAGTGTATGATATAGACTATATTTCACAAATTTGGGATGATAGACCAAGCCTTCCAAAAGAAAAAGTATGGGTTTATGACCAAAAATATGTTGGTGAAAGTTTAGAATCAAAAATAAATAGACTCAGAAAAGAGTTAAAGAAGAAAGATTGTGATTATAATTTTATTGGTTCTCCAGAAGATATTTGCTATCTTTTAAATATTAGAGGAAATGATATAGGATATACTCCTGTTGTTTTATCTTATTTATTAGTTTCAATGGATGAAATTCATTTGTGTATTGACCAAGATAAGTTAGATGATGATGTTAAAAATTATTTAAAAGAAAATAAAGTTAAAGTACACTCATATGAATATATCTATACTTTGTTAAAAAACATAAAAGGTAAAAATAGGATTTATATTGATCCTGAAAGAACTAATGTTGGAATTTTTGATGCCATTAATTCAAATGTTAGGATTACAAGTGGAATTAATATATCTACCCAAATGAAAGCTATAAAAAATGATGTTGAATTAGAAAATGAGAAAAAAGCATATATTATAGATGGAGTTAGTTTAGTTAAATTCTTTAATTGGGTTGAGGTTGGTACTAGTACAGGTTCACTAACTGAACTTATAGCCAGTAAAAAATTACAAGATTTAAGAAAGGAAAATGAATCATATATTGAAGATTCGTTTGAAACAATTGCAGGTTATAAAGAAAATGGAGCTATAGTTCACTATGAACCAACATCACTTTCATCAAAAACTTTAGAAGAAAAATCTCTTTTATTAGTAGATTCTGGAGCTCATTATAAAGAAGGTACTACAGATATTACAAGAACTATTGCACTTGGAGAATTGACTGACGAAGAAAAAGAAGATTACACCTTGGTTTTAAAATCTCATATTGCTTTGACGAGTGCAAGATTTAAAGAAAAAACAAAAGGACAAAGACTAGATGCAATAGCTAAATATCCATTATGGAAAGCTGGTAAAGACTTTTTCCACGGAACAGGTCATGGGGTTGGTTTTTGTTTAACAGTCCATGAAGGACCAAATAATATTTCCCAATTTAACGATATTGAGCTTCTAGAAAATATGACAACATCTATAGAGCCAGGTTTATATATAGCTAATAAACATGGGGTAAGATTAGAAAACGAAGTTTATGTAAAAAAAGATTTGGAAAATGAATTTGGTAAATTTATGAAATTTGAATGTCTAACTTATGTGCCATTAGATACTAGACCAATAAATATTGAAATGCTAGATAAGTGGGAAATAGAATGGATTAACGAATACAATAAAAAGTGTCAAGAAATTCTATCACCATATTTAGAAGGATCAGATTTAGAATATTTAATAGAAAGATGTAAAGAGATTTGATGAACAATCAAATAAAAGAGAAGCTAAAAGAATTACCTGATTTACCGGGCGTTTATATAATGAGAAATAGCAGTGATGAAATAATATATGTAGGAAAGGCTATTAATCTTAAAAAACGTGTGAGTCAGTACTTTGATAATAACCAAAATAAGGGAAGAAAAGTACTGGCTATGGTAAGTCATATAAACAAATTTGAATATATAATTGTAGAAAATGAAGTAGAGGCTCTGGTTTTAGAATCAAATCTAATCAAAAAAAATAGGCCTAAATACAATATCGTTCTAAGAGATGACAAGCAATATCCTTATATAAAAATCACAAAAGAAAAATTTCCGAGAATTCAAAAAATAAGGAATGTAAAAAAAGATAATGGATATTATTTTGGACCATATCCAGATGCTTATGCAGTAAATGATGCTATAGAATTATTTCATAGTTTATATCCATTTAGAACATGTAATCTAAATTTCGATAAGGGGCAACAATTAGAAAGGCCATGTCTAAATTATTACATTAATAGATGCAATGGACCATGTATAGGAAAAGAAAACGAGAAAAAATACATGGATAATATTGAAAAGATAAAAAAATTCTTAGAAAATAAATCAAATGAAATACCAAATTTAGTTATTGAAAAAATGAATAAAGCAAGTCAAATGCTAGATTTTGAAAATGCAGCAAAATATAGAGATTATCATATGGCTTTATCAACAATTTCTCAAAAACAAAAAGTTACAACAACAAATGGAGAAGATATAGATATAATTGCTATGTCAAAAGGTCTATTTTATGTAACAATGCAGGTATTTTTTATGAGAGATGGAAAAATAGTTGACAGACAACATTTTATAATAAAAGACGATTACAGAGAAAAAGATTCAAATATAATGGCATCATTTATGAAACAGTTTTATCTTAATCTTATGTATATTCCAAAGGAAATATTAGTTCATAAATTACCATCTGAACTTAAAACATTAAACTCATTCATAGAAAATAAAAAAGGCAGCAAAGTTTCTATAATTTGTCCGAAATTAGGAAAGAAAAAAGAACTTGTCGATATGGCTTATAGAAATGCTAGCGATATGATGAGAAAATATGAAAAAAGAATTGAAGAAAAAGAAAGAAAAAAACACTCTGGACTAAATGGTTTAAAAGAAATTTTAAATTTAAAAACAATTGGAAGAATAGAAGCTTATGATATTTCTAATACATCTGGAGTACAATCTGTTGGATCTATGGTAGTATTTCAAAATGGGATTGCTGAAAGAAAAGAGTATAGGAAATTTAAAATAAAAACTATAGTAGGTCCAGATGATTATCATTCTTTAGAAGAGGTTTTGACAAGAAGATTTCAAAGAGCTAAAAAAGAGATAAAAAATAATAATACCTATACAGGATTTGGAAAATTACCAGATTTAATACTAATGGATGGAGGTAAAGGCCAGGTCAAATCTGCAAAAAAAGTTCTCAATAAATTAAATTTTTCTATAGAAGTTGCAGGACTAGTAAAAGACGATAAACATACAACGAGAGCAATAATCTATGAAAATGAAGAAATTCCAATAAAAAAACGTGATCCAGTATATAAACTAATATATGAAATACAAGAAGAAGCTCACAGATTTGCTATAAATTATCATAGAAAATTAATGGGTCAAACTATGAAAAAGTCTGAATTAGATAATATAGATGGAATAGGAAAGAGAAAAAAAGAAAATCTAATAAAACATTTTAAAACCATAAAAAATATCAAAAAAGCAAGCATAGAAGAGCTGATGGAAGTAGAATTGATAGGAAAAAACCAAGCTTTAGAGATAATAAAATATTTCAAATTAAATAATTAAAGAGGAAAAAATGGGAAAAAAAACAAGCGTAAAATTAAAAAATGTAGTCGAGGAACTTGGTTTAGAAATAGTTCATAAATCAACAGATTATGAAGATGTGATTTTGCAAAGTCCTGACATAAATAGACCAGGTCTTCAATTGACAGGATATTTAGAAGAATTTCCTTACAAAAGATTACAAATTATAGGAAGTGTTGAATATACTTACTTGACAAGTTTAGATAATAGAATGCAATATGAGAGGTTTAGGGGTATTTTGTCATATAAAATGCCAGCTATACTTTTTTCATATAATGCAGGACTGCCAAAAGATATCTTAGATCTTGCAGATTATTACGATATAACAATTCTTCGATCAAAATTACCTACAACCAAATTAACATCTATTATTTCTCAAGAATTAGAATATATTTTTGCTGATAGAACACAAGTTCATGGTGAATTATTAGAAGTTTTTGGTGTAGGAGTACTAATTAAAGGACAAAGTTCTGTTGGAAAAAGTGAAACTGCACTTGATCTTGTAAATAGAGGTCATAGACTTGTAGCTGATGATGTTGTTGAATTAGCATCATATGATAATAAAGTAGTAGGACAAGCTCCAAAAAACATTAGACATTATACTGAAATTAGAGGTCTAGGAATTGTGGATGTTAGAAGACTATACGGAACAGGATCTGTAAAAGTTTCTACAGAAGTTGATTTAGTAATTGAACTTGAACATTGGAGAGAAGATTATGAATACGATAGACTAGGACTTGATGAACATTATACAGAAATTTTAAACGTAGAAATTCCAAAAATATTAATTCCAGTAAGAGCAGGAAGAAATTTGGCTATGATTATAGAGGTGGCTGCTATGAATCAAAGAGAAAAGTCTATGGGATATAATGCAGCTAAAGTTATGACTGAGAATTTATTTAAAGAAACTAGCAATAATAATTAGTTCATGAAAACTTTTGACATTTACTTGACTAATTATGATATTTTGATTATACTTTTTATAGTGTTAACGATAATTGATTCATATAATTTTTAGGAGGTCTTAAATGACAATTAAAAGAGCTATGAAGACTATGGATGGTAATACAGCAGCAGCTCACGTATCATATGCGTTTACAGATGTTGCAACAATCTATCCAATAACACCTTCATCACCAATGCCAGAAGCAGTAGATGTTTGGGCAGCAAACGGTAGAAAAAATATATTTGGTAGACCAGTTGAAGTTAAAGAAATGCAATCAGAAGCTGGTGCAGCAGGAGCAGTACACGGAGCTTTAGCAGCAGGAGCACTTACTACTACATATACAGCAAGTCAAGGATTATTATTAATGATCCCAAATATGTACAAAATTGCTGGAGAAAGATTACCAGGTGTTTTCCATGTTGCAGCAAGAACTTTAGCAACTCACGCACTTTCAATTTATGGTGATCATTCTGATGTAATGTCAGCAAGACAAACAGGATTTGCTATGCTTTGCTCAGGATCAGTTCAAGAAGTAATGGACTTATCACCAGTAGCTCACTTAGCAGCAATTGAAGGAAGAATACCTTTCTGTAATTTCTTTGATGGTTTCAGAACAAGCCACGAAATTCAAAAAATTCAAGTTTGGGATTATGATGATTTAGCTCCATTAGTAGATATGGAAGCAGTTGAAAGATTCAAAAATGAATCATTAAACCCAGAAAGACCAAAAACAATTGGTACTTCTGAAAAAAATATATTCTTCCAAAGAATGGAAGCTTCTAACCCAGCTTACACAGATATAGTAGGAATAACAGAAAACTACATGAACAAAATAAATGAATTAATCGGTACAAACTACGGATTATTCAATTATTATGGTGCAGATGATGCAGAAGAAATCATTATAGCTATGGGTTCAGTTTGTCAAGCAGCTGAAGAAGCAATTGATAAATTAGTAGAAGATGGTAAAAAAGTTGGTATGGTAGAAGTTCACCTTTATAGACCATTCTCAAAAGAACACTTATTAAAAGCTATACCAAAAACAGTTAAGAAAATCGCAGTACTTGATAGAACAAAAGAAAAAGGCTCAATCGGAGAACCATTATTATTAGATGTTAAATCAGCTTACTATGATG
Organism: uncultured Anaerococcus sp.; assembly: GCA_900550345.1. Classification (GTDB taxonomy): domain Bacteria; phylum Bacillota; class Clostridia; order Tissierellales; family Peptoniphilaceae; genus Anaerococcus. The sequence goes on from URRX01000021.1 coordinate 9,422, forward strand.
TAGAAGACAAACCACAAATCATTGGTGGTAGATATGGATTATCATCAAAAGATACAATTCCTGCAGATATTGAAGCAGCATTCAACAATTTAGCAGGTGAAATGAAAGATGATTTCACACTATCAATCAATGATGATGTTACACATAAATCACTTGAAAGAACTGATTTAAGAATCAGACAAGAAGGAACAAGTAGATGTAAATTCTGGGGATTCGGATCAGATGGAACAGTTGGAGCTAATAAACAAGCAATCAAAATAATTGGTGATAATACTGACATGTATGCACAAGGATATTTTGATTACGATTCTAAAAAATCTGGTGGACTTACAGTTTCACACTTAAGATTTGGTAAGGACCCAATTAGATCAACATATTTATTAGATGAAGCTGACTTTATATCATGTTCAAAACCAGCATATGTTAATCAATATGACCTATTAGAAGGATTAAAAGATGGCGGAAGATTCTTATTAAACTGCCCATGGTCTGAAGATGAACTTGATAAACATTTACCAGCAAACATGAAAAGATATATAGCTGAACATAATATTGACTTTAATATTATCGATGCATCTCATATAGCTGCAAATATTGGACTTGGTTCAAGAACAAATATGATTATGCAATCAGCATTCTTTAACCTTGCAAATGTAATTCCAATAGATGAAGCTGTAAAATACTTAAAAGATTCTATTGTTAAATCTTATGGTCACAAAGGTGACGATATTGTTAACATGAACTACAAAGCTGTAGATCAAGGAATTGACGCTGTAGTTAAAGTAAATGTTCCAGAATCATGGAAAGATGCAAAAGATGAAGTTAAAGAAGAAAAAGAACTTCCAGATTTCATCAAAAACATAGTTAAACCTATGATTGAACAAAAAGAAGATGAACTTCCAGTTTCAGCTTTCAAAGATAGAACAAACGGAGACTTTGAACCAGGTACAACAAAATACGAAAAAAGAGGAATTGCTCTTAATGTACCAGAATGGCAAATAGATAATTGTATCCAATGTAACCAATGTTCTTATGTTTGTCCACATGCTGTAATTAGACCATTCTTAGTTACTGAGGATGAAAAAGCTAATGCACCAGAAGGATTTGAAACTAAAAAAGCAATTGGTAAGGGTATGGATGGATATGACTTTAGAATCCAAGTTTCACCACTTGATTGTACAGGTTGTGGAAACTGTGCTGATGTATGTCCAGCTCCAAAGAAAGCTCTTCTAATGAAACCTTTTGAAGAAGAAGTTGAAAAAGAAAAAGATAATTGGGAATATGCTCATGAAGAAGTTGGATACAAAGAAGATGTTATGGATTCAACAACTCTAAAAGGATCTCAATTTAAACAACCATTACTTGAGTTCTCAGGTGCATGTGCAGGTTGTGGTGAAACACCATATGCTAAACTTGTTACTCAATTATTTGGTGATAGAATGTATATTGCAAATGCTACAGGATGTTCATCAATCTGGGGAGCATCATCACCAGCTACACCATACACAACAAATTCTTGTGGACAAGGTCCAGCTTGGGGTAACTCATTATTTGAAGATGCTGCAGAATATGGTTATGGTATGAAACTTGCTGCTGATTCAAATAAATTACTTCTTGAAACATATATGAATGAATTCAATGAATTAGGAAGTGACTCTGAATTAAGCGAAGCATTCAAAGCTTGGATAGATGGAAAAGAAGATGTTAAAGCATCTAAAGAAGCAACAGCAAAAATCCTAAATCTTGAAGATAAAGCAAAATCAGTTAGCGATGAAAAAGCTAAAGAATTACTACACAAAATTTATGCACTAAAAGATTACATGATTAAAAAATCTGTTTGGATCTTTGGTGGTGACGGATGGAGCTATGATATTGGATTTGGTGGAGTAGACCATGTACTTGCAAGTGGAGAAAACATCAATATCTTAATTTTCGATACAGAAGTTTACTCTAATACAGGTGGACAATCATCTAAAGCTACACCATTATCAGCAGTAGCACAATTTGCTGCATCAGGTAAAAAGGTTAGAAAGAAAGATCTTGGTCTAATGATGACTTCATACGGATATGTTTATGTAGCACAAGTTGCTATGGGTGCAAACCAAAATCAAACAATCAAAGCTATGAAAGAAGCTGAAAGTTATGATGGACCATCACTAATCATCTGCTATGCACCATGTATCAACCACGGTATTAGAATTGGTATGGGTAAATCTCAATTTAGAGAAAAACAAGCAGTTGATGCAGGTTACTGGCACTTATGGAGATTCGATCCAAGACTTGCTGAAGATGGAAAGAATCCATTCCAATTAGATTCTAGAGAACCTAAGGAATCATTCCAAGAATTTATCCAAGGAGAAGTTAGATACTCTTCACTTAAGAGATCATTCCCAGAAACAGCTGACCAACTATATCAAGAAGCAGAAAAAGCTGCTAAAGATAGATACGAAACATATAAGAGATTGGCTGGAAAATAAGATAAATTAATTAAATTTAAAAAGGATGAGTTTTCTCATCCTTTTTTTGTGCTAATTTTTAAAACTTAAATAATGTAAATAAATTTATACATATCATTAAAATAATTGTGAAATTATAATATTCTTATATTTATGGTATAATAAATTATATATTTAAAATAAAATGGAGGAGTTTATGGCAATTAAGTATAAAAACAATTACGGTAAAATTAGTATATCAGAAACAGTAATTGCAAATATTGCTGCATCTTCTGTTATGGAATCTTATGGTGTAGTAGGTTTAGCAAGCAGAAGTACAAAAGATGGATTATATAAACTTTTAGGCATAGAAAATATGAATAGAGGCGTAAAAGTTTTTAGAAATATAGATGGAAGTGTAAGTATAGACATATCATTGTTTTTAAATTATGGAGTAAGAATTGCAGTTGTATGCCAAAATATTATTGAAAATGTAAAATATAATATTGAACATTCTTTAAATGTTGGTGTATCAAGTGTTAATATTTTAGTTCAAGGAATTAGAAGTTAGGTGGAAAATGAAAAAAATCGATAGTAAAAAGTTTAAAAGTATTATTATTAAGTCTTTTGAACTTCTTAATGAAAAAAGAGATGTTGTTGATAGTTTAAATGTATTTCCTGTACCTGATGGGGATACTGGTACAAATATGACTATGACAATGAAATCTGGGGTTGAGAAGGTAAAACAAATTGAATCTGAATCTTGTTATGATATAGCGAAGGCATTAAGTCAAGGTACTTTGATGGGAGCTAGAGGAAATTCAGGTGTTATATTATCACAACTTTGTAGGGGAATGTCTAAATCTTTAAAAGGTAAAGATATTATAGACGGACAAAGTATAAAAGAAATTTTTTCTACAGCTAATAAAACTGCATATAAGGCTGTTATGAAGCCAACAGAAGGTACAATTTTGACAGTTTCTAGACTTATGGCTGAAGAAGCTGAAAATTCTTTTGAAAATAATATTGATATAGATAAATATTTATATAAAATTATAGCAGCTGGACATAAAGCATTATTGGATACACCAAATTTACTTCCAGTTTTAAAAGAAGCTAAGGTTGTTGATTCTGGTGGACAAGGCTTAATGTTCTTATTAGAAGGTGCTTTAAAAGCTCTTAATGGAGAAATTAACATAGAGACAGATTTATCTGAAGTAGAAATTGAAGATTTACCATCTAAAGAATTCAATGTTAATTTAACTATAAGCATTGGTGAAGATGAGAAAAATGATTTGATTGAAAAAATCGATGAGGTTTCAACATCTTTAACTAATGATTTTGATAATGGTATTTTAAATCTATCTTTTGACTGTGATAGTATAAAAGATCTTATAGAAATTGTAAGTGATTTTGGACAAGTATTAAAAATGGATGTTGAAAATACTGACCCTGAAGTTATTAATAATGTTAAATTAAATAAAAAACCTTCTAAAAAATATGGTTTTATTGCAGTTTCTAGAGGTGAAGGATATGACAAGGTGTTTGAAAGTTTGAATATTGATAGAATTATTTCAGGTGGACAAACTATGAATCCTTCTACAGAAGATATTTATAAGGCAATTGAAAAAGTTGATAGTGAAAATATAATAATTTTCCCAAATAATAAAAATATCATCATGAGTGCTAAACAAGCATGTGACTTGTCAGATAAAACTTGTAGAGTGGTTGAAACTAGATCAATACCTGAATCTTTTTCTGCACTTTTATCTTTTGATGAGGATGAGTCATTGGAAGATAATATGGAAAATTTCAATGACGCTATTGAAGATGTAAGAGTTTTAGAAGTCACTATTGCGGTTAGAGATACAAATGTCAATAATGTCGCAATTAAAAAAGACGAATATATAGGTATCGTAGATAATAATATTGTTACAAGTAAAAGTTCTATTGAAAAAACTGCTAAGGATACATTATTAAAAGCTGTAGATGATGATACTTCCTTAATTACAATATATTATGGTGAAGATATTAGTGATAGAGATGCTAAAAAACTTCAAAAATTTGCTCAAAAGAAATTTAAAGACAGCGATGTTGAATTGATTTATGGTGGACAACCCTTATATTATTACACAATTACTTTGGAGTAAATTAAATGGACCTTTTGGATCTTAAGGGTTTAGGAAAAAAGAAAAAAGAATATCTAGAAAAGCTATCAATTTATAAGGTAGAAGATTTATATAATTATTACCCTAGAGAATATGAGGATAGGTCAAAAAAATTTGATTTATCCCAAGCTCTTGATGGGAACAAACATTATTTTGAATGGAAAATTGAATCAAAAGTTTATACAAATTTTAGTAAGAAGTTTTCTATTTCATATCTATATGCTAGTGAAGATGACAAAAGAATAAAGATA
>URRX01000022.1 GCA_900550345.1 uncultured Anaerococcus sp.
ATGGAAAAAGCGAAGATGATATTTTAAACTCTAATTTTTTATGTAAAACTATTTGGGTAGATGATACACAAGATAAAGATTGGTGGTATAACTTATCAAATAAATCAAAGTTTGTGAATGATGTGTATTTTGATATAAATTCAAATTACGAAGCATTAAATAAATTTTATTCAGACCATACTGCTGACGATACATATTTAATACAACAAACTAGAGATATAATTATTAATATGATTAACCTAGCAGAAAAACTAATTAAATCATTTGATGAATTATTAAATGAAGAATCTACTGAAAAAGAATTTATAGAAGAATTTGAAAAAATAAGTCCTAAAATAACGGATTATTACTTTAAAGAATCTAATTTGGACTTACCAACTAAAAAATTAAAAGATTGGAGCTCTGCTTGTACAGGGTTATCGGCTACCATTCATGATTTTACCTTGTTTTATGGAGAACATGCTCGAAATAATCGTACATATGATAATAGAATAGCCTGTATGAAAATGACAAAAACTAAATACTACAGTGATTTAGAAAGGTTAAAAGAGGAAGAAGAGAAGATTAAAGATTTAATTAATGACGCTTTGTCATAGATTTAGAAAATAGATATCATCATCAATGAGGATTTACTATGAAGATAATTTGAAATTAGAAGATATAAGTCTTATATTATTACATTTTTGCACTTATTTATTGGGGAATAATCCGTTATCAACAATCTAAGTTATGGGTTTAGTGTCATGATAGTGTTAGAAACAAATAGTAACGATGTCTACTGGTATTAAGGGCCTCTACAAAAAAATAAGGATTGAATGATTTTTGCAGTAAATTTGTAAAATGATTTAGAAAGACGAAAATCCTGACCTAAAAGGAAATATGAGAGACTATGCAAGTCTTAATGAACTATTAGTACTTGCTAATATGGAATCCTACAATGCAATTTTAATTGAAAAAGGATTAGAGCAAAAAGAAAGAATGATTGAACTTAGAAATCTTGCAAAGACCCAACTCATATATTTAGAAAAATTAAATCAATCAGATATAAAAAAGTTACACAAGTAAAATTTTTTGTTCCGGTACTGGTACTGGTACTGGGATGGGACTAAAAATCTGAAAACGTCCTATAATTAGAAGAATTTAGTGATATTAGAATAATTAGAATCTAGTATTTTGAATGGCTTGGGATATATCGTACGTTTGGGAAAGAAGAATGGGAGTTTTGCCTGAAGAATAGTGGAGAGCAGTGAAACTGCAATTTTCGTTAGTCGCAAAAAATTAAAATCTTTGTAAATTCAACAGTTACGGAATATAAAAAACTGTAACTTGGATTAAAATGGGGACATTTGTAAAATAGAATAATTAAATAATTCTTCCAAGTGCTTTACATGAGGAGAAAAATTAGACCTTAGCTTCTGAACTTATCCCAAAACTTAGATTGACTAGCAGAGTTAGTGTTAAAACTTACTCTGCTTTTTTTAGCTAAAAATAGCCTTTTTTGTTATAATTATACTAACAAGGAGTGTATATATGGAAACTACTATTAATCTTTACCAAAAACTATGGCAGGCTTCTGATGATCTTAGGTCTCAGATGGATGCCAATGAATATAAGAACTATTTATTAGGAATAATTTTTTATAAATATTTATCAGATAAGATGCTTGATGAGGTTGGCAAGTTACTTGAAGTTGATGATGCTGACCTTAAAACTATTCAGCAAATTTATCAAGAAGAGATGCAAGGAGATGATGCTGACCTTATTGTTGATGAGCTTAGGAATAAATTTTCCTTTGTAATATCTCCAGTCCATACCTTTACTAATTTTATAAAGCAAATCGAAGAAGGCACCTTCCAACTAGATGACCTGGGTCAGGCCTTTAATGAAATCGAGCGAGCTGATAAGGACTTCAATGGATTGTTTGAAGATATAGACCTCTACTCAAACAAGCTAGGCAAGCTTCCCCAAGAGAAGAACAAACGCATATCAAATGTTATGAAGCAATTTGCCGAGGTCAATTTTGCTAACTATTCTGGCGATGTACTTGGTGATGTTTACGAATATATGCTAGCAAACTTTGCTTCAGAATCAGGCAAAAAAGCAGGAGAATTCTATACCCCACAGCCTGTATCAAGGCTTATGGCTATGATAGCTATGGATGGCAAAGAAGATAAGGCGGGCCTTACTGTATTCGACCCGACCCTTGGGTCTGGATCCTTGCTTTTAAATGTAAGAAACTTCTCCAATGAATCAAATCGAATTAGATACTTTGGTCAGGAGCTAAACAATTCTACCTACAACCTATCTCGTATGAATATGATCCTCCACGATGTGCCACTAGAGTATCAGAGCTTAAACCAAGGCAACACCCTATCAGATGATTGGCCAGTAGACGAGCCAACTAACTTTGATGCTGTTTTGATGAATCCTCCATATTCTGCCAAATGGGATGCGAGCAAGGGATTTTTGGATGATCCACGCTTTTCTGAATACGGAGTCCTTCCACCAAAATCAAGGGCAGACTTTGCCTTCCTCCTCCATGGTTTTTACCACTTAAAAAACACAGGAACCATGGTAATACTTCTCCCACATGGAGTGCTCTTTAGGTCAGGGGCAGAGGAAAAAATTAGGAAAATCATGCTAGAAAATGGATTCATAGATGCAGTAATAGGCCTTGCCCCAAATCTATTCTACTCTACTGGAATTCCAGTAAGTCTTATAATACTAAAGAAAGATAAAACCGATAGGAGTGTTTATTTCATAGATGCAAGCTGCGAATTTGTAAAAAAAGGCAACAAAAACGAACTAACAGAAGATAATATCCAAAAAATATACAAGGCCTTAAGGTCTAGGGAAGAAATAGACAAATTCGCCCACCTAGCAGGGTTTGATGAGATAGAAGAAAATGGCTTCAACTTAAATATCCCAAGATATGTGGACACCTTCGAAGAAGAAGAGCCCATAGACTTAAAAGAAGTATCAAAGGACATCAAAGCTATCAATGAAGAAGCTGATAAGCTTAAGGCAGAAATACTATCAGATATGAAAAACCTTGTGGCAAATACTGATGAAGCCAAGGAAGAGCTAAGAGGATTTATGGAAATCCTTGGAGGAGACCTATGATAAAGGTACCAGAGCTAAGGTTTGCTGGTTTTGATGGGGAGTGGGAAGAGCACAATTTAAGTGATTTTATTTCGCTTTATAGGGGTCTCACTTATTCGCCTAAAGATATAACAAATAATATAAGTGATACATTTGTTATCAGATCCTCGAATGTAAAAAATAACTCTATAATAGATGCTGATAATGTATATGTTAACCCGAGTATAGTTAATACAGAAAATGTAAAAATTGGTGATATCATACTTGTTGTTAGAAATGGATCAAGAAGTTTGATTGGTAAGCATGCTAAAATAACAAAAGATATGCCAAGCACAGTTATAGGTGCATTTATGTCAGGCGTTAGAGCAAGAACACCAGACTTCATAAACGCATTGTTTGATACTAATAAATTTGATAAAAATATTCAAAAAAATCTTGGTGCAACAATAAATCAGATTACAAATAAGAATATAACTGAAATGAAATTTTTCTTTACTGATACTGAAGAACAAGAAAAAATTGGAAACTTGTTTAGAAAGATTGACGACCTAATCGAAGTCCAAGAAGGCAAAGTTTCCAAGCTGGAAGATTTCAAAAAATCCATGCTCCAAAAAATGTTCCCTAAAAAAGATGAGCTTGTCCCTGAGTTTAGGTTTGATGGCTTTGATGGGGAATGGTATACAAAAAAAGCTGATGATATGTTGATAAAAAACAGAAAGAAAAATAAAGACCTAGCTATTGATTATGTTGAGAGTGTTTCAAACAAGTTTGGATTTATTAAGCAAACTGAACAGTTTGAAGGATATCAACTTGCTAGTGCAGATTTAAGTAATTACTATGTGATAGAACCATATTGTTTTGCTTATAATCCTTCAAGAATTAATGTTGGTTCAATAGCATACAAAGATAAAGATGGAACTACGTCAGTTGTATCTCCGCTTTATGTATCATTTTCAACTGTTTCTAAAATTAATGATTATTTTATATGGTATTTATTCAAAACTTATCAATTTGAGCAACAAAGACAATCTTATGCAGAAGGTGGAGTAAGAGATACGCTTTCATTTGCGTCTTTATCAGAATTTAAGTTTGTTATACCTACAATAGAGGAACAACAAAAAATAGGCCAATTCTTTAAAAACTTAGACACTCAAATAGAAAACGAAGAAAGATTACTAGAGTCATATAAAATGATGAAAAAGTCCCTACTCCAAAAGATGTTTGTATAGGAGATATTATGGTAGAGATAAAATTTGATGATGAATTAAAATTAGAAAAAGACCTTATTAACCAGCTCGTTACTGACAAGGGGCAGTGGACCTATGAGCCAGCTATCAAGACTCATGAGGACCTTTGGAATAACTTTAGAAGGATACTTGAGACTAACAACAAGTCTGTCCTTGCAGACTACCCTTTGACTGAATCTGAGTTTCGCCAAATCCAAAATGCCATGACTTTTCCTTCCTTTTATGAAGCGGGTAAGTTCTTGGTTGGGGAAAATGGCGTTGCCAAAGTTTCCGTCCAAAGGGAAGATGCTAGACTTGGTACTGTCAGACTTGTAGTTTTCAAGAGAGAAGATGTGGCTGGCGGATCTTCTGTCTACCAGGTTATCAACCAATTTGTCGCCCCAAAGACCATGGGTCTAGACCGAGACGCTCGTTTTGATGTGAGCCTCCTTATCAATGGGATTCCTCTTATCCAAATAGAACTAAAGAAGAGATCAGTTTCTCATATGGATGCCTACAATCAAATCAAAAACTACATAGCAACAGACAAGTACAGGGGACTTTTTTCCTGCCTTCAATGCTTTGTGATTTCCAATGGATCGACTACCAGATACATTGCTGCCAATACTGATACTAAGCTTAACAAAAAGTTTCTAACCAGATGGAATGACAGGGACAACCATCCAGTAGATGACCTCTTTGGCTTTGCTAGATATGTCCTTTCCATTCCCCAAGCCCACCAGCTAATCAGTCACTACAGTGTGCTGGATAATGAGGGGGAAAATATCATCCTCCTCCGTCCTTATCAAATCCACGCCATCAAGGCCTTGAAAGAGGCGGCAAGTAAGCACGAGTCTGGATATGTTTGGCATACAACTGGTTCTGGTAAAACCTTAACTTCCTACAAGGCCAGTCGAAATCTCTACCAGATTCCAAGGATTGAAAAAACAATATTTATAGTAGACAGGGTAGACTTAGACCAGCAAACGACATCTTCATTTTTGGCCTATGCTGCCAATGATACAGTTGATATAGAATCAACTGATAATGTCAAAAATTTGAAATCTCATCTCCTATCAGATGATAGGTCGGTGGTTGTGACAACTGTCCAAAAGCTTAACTATATGATTAATAACAGGGATAAGTGGTTAACAGATAGTCAGGTAAATAAGCTTAGGAAATTAGAAATAGCCTTTGTTATAGATGAATGTCACAGGGCCATATCTCCATCCCAGCAAAATATTTTGAAGAAATTTTTCATCAATTCCTTGTGGTATGGCTTTACCGGCACGCCGATTTTTGCGGAAAACAAAAAGGCTGCCGTGGGAGATTTGCCACAGACTACGGAAGAACAATTTGGCAAAAGGCTTCACGAGTACACAGTCAAGGAAGCCATAGGCGATGGGGCAGTGCTAGGCTTTCAAGTAGAAAATATGGATATGATTGGTGAAAGTGTATATGACATAGTGGCAAATGTTAAGCCGGATATGGATGTTTACAAATACGAGAGAGAGGACCTAGAGCCATATATACCAGACAAGGTTTATGAAAATGATGAATACAAGCTTGCTGTCATAGACAAAATTATTAATGGAATGGCCAGAAGATTTGCCCTAGATAGGGGTAGAGGCAAGACCTATGGGGCCATACTTACCACATCATCTATCAAAGATGCTAAGGATTATTATAGGCTCTTTAGACAAGTGATTGAGGCTAGGTCTAAGGTGAAAGTTTCCGATAGGATAAAGTCTATGGTGGCTGATTTCCCAAAGATTGCCATGACATATTCTATTGTAGAAAATGATGAAAGAACAATAGAAAACAACGACGCTATGAAAGAGGCCTTGTTTTTCTATAATGAGGAATATGGAACAAGTTACTCCCTAGAAGCTATAGGCTCTTATAACCGCAACCTAAACGAAAGGCTTGCCAGGAAAAAGGATAAGTATAAGTCTAGGGCTGAGCAGGTGGATATAGTTATAGTGGTCGATAGGCTCCTAACAGGATTTGACTCTCCAAGTATGTCATTACTTTTGATAGACAGGGCACCTATGACTCCTCAGGGTTTAATCCAAGCATTTTCTAGGACCAATAGACTCTATGATGAGCGCAAGGCCTATGGGCAAATAATAACATTTAGGACGCCAAAAGCCTATGAAGAAGCAATCGAAAATGCCTTCAAACTCTATTCAAATGGTGGGGAAAACTATGTGACTGCACCGACCTATCAAGAATCCAAAGAGAAATTTGACCAAACTGTAAAAGAACTATTGACCTATGAGCTAGTAGAAAGCCCAGAGATTGAGTACGGTATAGAAAAAATGGTTAAATTTGTTTCGGTCTTTCAAAAATTCGACAAGGCCAATGCAGCTGTAATGGTTTACAGTGAATATGAAGAGGATGAACAATATTACAAAAACGCTATAGATAAGAAGACCTTGGAAAAGTATTTTGACCAATATAATTATATAAAAGCCTTGCTGCCAACAACAGATGAAACAGACATTAATCTTCCACTAGATCTATACTATGAACCAATCTCAATCCACCAAGGAACCATAGACTATAACTACCTAGCAAGTCTCATGCAAGAAAAGGCGAAAAATAGGTCAACTTATGATGTAAAACAAGATAGTGAAATAGAAAAAACGATAGAAGAACTATCAAAAACCAACCCAGAAAAAGCAGAAATCTACAGGGAAATTTATCAAGAAATGACAAAAGATCCAGATAAATTTGTAGATCAAAATATCGAAGATTTGGCAAGAATTAAAATAAATAAAATAATAGAAGAAAAAATAAACAAGTTCGCCGACCACTACAAGGTAAAGGTAGACGATTTGGTATTTTACACTATCAACTACAAAGATAAAAAGGAAAACAACAAGCCTCTAGGAGAAGATGATCTAATAAAAAACGCAGACAAAGATGCCTACAACAAAGAAAACGGTGAAAACATCAGCCTTTTAAGATATAGAAAACTAATAAGAACAGCCACCTCTGACTTTGTGGAGGGAGAAGTCTTGGCTTATTTGGAATAGGATAATATTTATAAGATAAAAAATGAATAACAGGAGAATGTTTTGCCAATAGGAATAATTTATGTAATGTCAACAGTAGTTGATGGCATTATCAAAATAGGAAAAACAGATTTAAATAATTTTAAAAGTAGAATATATAATCTTGAAAGGCATGGTTATGCGAATGTAGTTGGTCTAAAGAGAAAATTTGCTATTGAAGTTTAAGATTATGATGATAAAGAAAAACTGATTGATGATATATTCAGTAAGAGTAAGGTTCACAATACAGATCTTTATACCTTTGATGTAGAAATAGCGGTACAACTACATTCTTCATTTGAAGGCAATCAAATTTATCCAAAAGAAAAGTCTAAAGGAGAAGTTTTTGATGAAGCTACCAAAGAAGGAGAAATCAACACAGATAGGGTAGAACTCCCTTATGGAGAGTACTTTTACACAAGAAAGATTAGAGGCTTTGGAGAGACTAAGGGAACAGCAATAGTTGAAGATGGGGTCTTTAAGGTGTTAAAAGGGCTGTATGTGCTCCAACTGTTAGTGGTTTTGTTCAAGAAATCAGAAAATCTGCACCAACAGTAAACAATATTTTGGTTGATGATGTTATTTGTAATTCACCTTCTGCAGCTGGTTTGGTAATAGCTGGTAGATCAAATAATGGATGGTTTGAGTGAAAAGATAAGGATGGGAAATCAATATATATATATATATAAAGAAACTAGATTGATAAGGAGATAGAATTTATGACTACAGACTACACGCAATCCTTAGCAAATATGGGGATTTCACTTGCTGAGCTAGCTATCAAAGGGACAGCAACAGCGGTAACAAATAAGATAAGAGCAATTAAAGATGAAAAAAACTCTGATAGTTTACGAAGTACGTATGATGAAATCGTTAATGAGTTATTAGCAGAAAGAGAAGAAGCAATTAGAATTGCACAAGCATATAAATCTGAATTAGACAGAATTATGATCAGTGATGATGACATCAAACATTTGCATAATACAGTTTCTAGATTACTAGAGATTCTAAAGACGATGCAATTAGAGAATGCTAAATTAGTTGGAGAAGAAGAAGTCAAGAGGGTATCTGCACAAGTTGATAGTTACGACCAAATCAAAGAGTTAATAAGTGTAGATACACTAAAAACTATGCAACTTTTAGGATTTAACTATAAATCTGCAATAGGTGAGCCACTTACAAAAATTTGTTCGGAGGCAATTATGAATTTAGGCACAAAAGGAAATGTTTCACAAGGGAGTCAATCAAAGAACAAGAGAAGGTAACTTTCCAACCGAGCCTGGGGCTGGAACGGGTAAAAAAATCTAGAAACCACACGAAATTACTCGGACAGCATTTATGCAGCGAAACTTTAAAAAACAAGCGTAGACATTGTATAATAAGGGTAGTATATAAAATATAAATTTGAATTTCTATAGGAGCAAGGTTCATGGATAAAATTGTTTCAAAAATTGTAGCGTTGGGAGTTCCGGGATTAGTGCTATTATTAGCTATAGGAGCAACTGGATATGTGGGAGCGGCAGCAATCACAACATCACTGTATGCAATTGGCCCTTTTGGTATGATAGGAGGAATAGCAACATTAGGATTAATTGGACTAATATCTCAAGCTATTTCTGAATATGGATTTGAAAAGATATTTGTTCAAGTAGTTAAAGAATTAGTAAAAAAAGGTGAAACTAAGGAATCTATATTGTTAAAAATAAATTCGTATAAGCTTTCTAAATCTTTAAAACTGAAATTAAAAGAGGAACTTGAGGAAAATTGGAATGATGAATTAAATTTTCGTGAGGGAGGTACTTTGTAATGGATAAGAAAGAAAAGAAGTCTAGAAAAGAGAAACTAAGCGAATATGTTAATTTAGCTAATGGTAGGTTTAAGGATCATGAAATTGAAGATTTAGAGTATCTGGTTGAAAACAGAGAAAAGTTTGATGGAACGACTAAGACATACAGGTCATCTTACAAATCCTTTGATTCGGAAGACACATATCGTGTGAATGAAGAAGATACATATACTTTTCATTCTGATGAGAACGGTATTCGTATTGATAGAGACTTCCAAAGACATTGGGATGACGGTCAAAATGATACTGAGACAAATAGTTTTGAAACAGCAAGAGACATACTAACTTTTGCATCAAAATTATTCAAAAAATAAAATAGTTTAAAGAAAATTCAAAAAGCACCTACAAAATGAGCTGAACCCTAAAATTCGGAATACGGATTGAGGGTTTTTTTTTGTCCACTTAAGTGAGTTGAGCGAACGAAAGAGAGCGAAACAAAAATCCACCTGCTATGCAGGTGGAAGGATTTAGCTTTAGCTTCAAGCACCAAGAAAGCCTCCTTAAAGTATAATTGTGATAATCACATGCACAATAAAATAAGGAGGCATTCATGGATAAAAACACTTTATCACATACAAGCTGGAGATGCAAATATCATATAGTATTTGTACCAAAATATAGAAGGCAAGTAATATATAGTCAAATAAGAAAAGATATAGGAAGCATACTTCGAGAACTATGTTCAAGAAAAGGAATAAACATAATAGAAGCAGAGCTATGTCCAGATCATGTCCATATGCTGGTAGAAATACCACCAAAATATTCAATATCACAAATAATGGGATATTTAAAAGGAAAAAGTTCACTGATAATATTCGATAGACACGCAAACCTAAAATATAAATATGGAAACAGACACTTTTGGTGTAGAGGATATTATGTAGATACAGTAGGAAGAAATGAAAAGAAAATAAAAGAATATATACAAAATCAATTAAAAGAAGATTATTACACTGACCAAATAAGTATAAAAGAATACTATGACCCGTTTACGGGAGAGTCAGTAAATAAAAACAAATAAAAAACTGCTTAAGCAGAAGTTGGGATAGTGGTGCATGTGATGGAATACTCGACAGCCCCAATAGGGGCGTGCCGGTATTCGCGCCTTATAGGCGCTGTGCAAACTACCAGCTAAGCTGGTAGTTTTGATTTAATTCTCCGCTAATAATACCTCCAGGTATTTATTTTTTATTTTATCCTAATCTTAAAATAATATAAAAAACATTATTCATCATCATTTACATAAAACCTATCTTCAAACCAATTATCAAACTTATAATCATCAGCTATAGGGAATGACATATCTGAATATAAAAATATTTCAATATCATTATCTCCAAACATATCGTATATCCACTCATCCCAATACTGGAAATCTTCAAAGTCATCTTTATTAAGATTGATTAACATTTCTTGCATTAATAACTCTGCCTCGTCAATGATTGATTTTAATATTATCTCTTCAATAGGCTTATGAGCTATAAAGTCATCACCCTTCACAGCTTTTATTATTAATTGATTTAAAGCTCTTTTTAATTTTATTAAGAAATTATAATCATACTCCATTAGGAATTCTTCTGGTAAGGATAACTGAAGGCTAGAGGCATTTAATTCTCCAATGTGTGAACCTTTAGGCAAACTTGATAATTCTTCTAGATCCATCATTATATCATCTGATAAGATATCAGAACCTATGCAAAATGCTATAGCTGCGTATTTACCGTATAAGTCGTTTATCGTTTCTGACCATGCATCATGAGTCCTATACTCATCTAGATAATTTTCAACATCTGTTTCTTCATCATTAGGAAATTTTGACCACCTTAAAGCTACTAAAATACCCTTAATTTTATCCTGTCTAATTGGATTTCCAGATTCATACCTACTCCATGTTCTAGTGCCTACATTAGCTTTTTTTGCAGCTTGTTCAATAGTTAAGCCCAATTCTTCTCTTCTGTTTTTTATTAGCTTAGACATGTTGTTATTATTTTCTATTGAATTCATTATATTCCTCCATTCTAAATATGGCTTGTCACTTATATACACTATGCCACTATTTTAAATAAAGTCAATCAGGATTTTTAAAACCATGAATTTACTCTTAGTTTTATTACTTATAAATTCCTACTTTGCATTATTATAAAATATTAAGAATTCAAAGCCTATATGATATAATAATTAAGATAATAAATAAAAAATGTTAGTTAAACCTTTGATTATTTTAGAAAGGATAATAAATGAACGATTACTTAGAGTGTCCATTTTGTAAGAAGATATTTCCTTTGACTAATGATACTTTTTATGAAGCCTATCCTGAGTTTGATTCTAATAATTGGAAATATCATAGCTATAAAAATTCAGAAGATAAGATTGAATATATACATTTAGATACATCTGGATTAATTATACAATTTAATAAATGCCCAGCTTGCAAAAAAGTAACCATAGATATAATAGGAGCAGGTTCACAATTTCCTGAAGGATTCAGACGAAGAATATTCCCAGCATCTCAAGCCAAACAATATCCAAATTATATACCAAGCCATATTTTGAAAGATTATACTGAAGCATATGATATATTAGAATTAAGCCCAAAGGCTTCAGCTACCTTATCAAGAAGATGCCTACAAAGTATGATCAGAGATAGGTGGAAAGTAAATGAGAAAAATTTATATAAGGAAATTGATGCTATAAGTGATAAAGTAGATGCCAAAACTTGGGATGCCATAGATGCCTTACGTAAAATAGGAAATATTGGAGCTCATATGCAAAAGGATACAAGCCTTATTATAGATATAGAGCCTCGGGAAGCTGAAAAATTAATATTACTTATAGAGGTACTTATTAAGTCTTGGTATATAGATAAGCATGAAAGAGAAAAATTATTTGAAGACATAGTTAGTATCAAAGATTCTAAGGAAAAATTAGGATTTAAAAAGTAAATATTATTTAAAACAATTATTAAATTATAATTATGGGAAATACTTTATGATATAATAAATATAAGATAATAAAAATAGGAGCACATAATGGATAATGTTACTGGAGCAAATCTTGGTTTTGAAAAAGAAATTTTTGCTGCAGCTGATAAGCTCAGGGGCAATATGGATGCGGCTGAATATAAAAACGTTGTTTTAGGGCTGATATTTTAAAATATATATCAGATTCCTTTGAAGCAAGTATAAGTGTCTTTTGGAAGATGGTGAAGATTATGCTGAGGATAGGGATGAATACTTGGCTGAAAATATATTTTTTGTATCTAAAGAAGCTAGATGGGAATATGTAGCATCTAATGATACCAGTCCAGAAATTGGCCAGCTAATAGATCAGGCTATGATATCCATAGAAGAAGAAGATCCTAAATTTAATGGAATCTTGCCTAAAAACTACGCTAGACCTGAGCTTGATAAAAGAAGGCTTGGGGAAGTAGTGGTTCTTTTTGATAATCTAAAACTCAAGGACCACGGCTCATCTAAAGATATACTTGGCAGGACCTATGAATATGCCATAGCTAAGTTTGCAAGTCTTGAAGGTAGAAATGCGGGAGAATTTTACACGCCTACATAAATAGTTAGAACAACAGTAGAAATCCTAGAACCTTACCAAGGCAGGGTGTATGAACATTGTTGTGGGAGTAGGTCTTTGCTTTTGCAAATGAAAAAATAATTTGATGAGCATATCATTGATGATGGATTTTTTTTCCAAGAAATAAATATGACCAATTTTAACTTTGCACGCATGAATATGTTTTTACATAATGTAAATTACAATAATTTTTCAATAAAAAGGAGATACTCTTTTAAATCCTCTCAACAAAGATGAAAAACCCTTTGATTCTATCGTTTAAAATCCACATTATTTAAGAAAATGGATTGGAGATAAGAGTCCTACAATTCTTGAAAAATCAAAAGAAAGTGAAGATATAGAAAATTTAAAAAGTGTGAAGTACGTAGGGTGATAAGGTCATCTCTTGGAACAAGGGCAAAAGAAAAATTAGTTATGGATTTTATTAAAAAGACCGATTCATCAAAATTAAAAAATAAGGATGATATTCTAGAAGCATTTTATAGTTTTGCAAGAATAGAAAAAGAAAATAGAAAATTTAATTAAAGAAGAAAAGTTAAAAGATAAGGCTCATAGATTTATAGAAAAATCTATTTCAAATGGATATGTAGAATATGATGGAGAATATTTAGATAAGATTATTCGTCCTACTTCTAGAAGACATGGTGCCAGGGAGAAAAAGAAAGCAAGTATACTTGAAAAAATAAGACAAATAGTTGAAGTTTTTATTGGAATTTAAAAAGGAGTTAGGATGAAGTTTGTTTATTTAATCATGGGACCTTTTAATCCAAAGATTGATAGAAAGGCCATTGGGAAAAATGAAAATGCTGAAATTATTGGAGTTAAAAATCTTGAACAAGCGAAAAAGATTTCGAAATCTTTAATTGGATATGCCGATGTGATTGAGCTTTGTGGGGCTTTTGAAAAAGAAGGGGCAAAAGAGATTATAAAAGCAACTAATGGTAAAATTCCTGTTGGTTTTGTTACACACCTTGACATTCAGAATGATTTGTTTGATGAATTATTTTAATTTTCACGATTTTTTACAAGATATAATAGTAGCTATTTTAGGTCGATTTTTATATTTATTTTTTAAAAAATTTTTGAATTGGTAAAATTTAAAAAGTTTAAAAGTATGATATATAAAGAATATTTTGTTTTTTTATACTCATATCTTGAAAAAAGAGAATTAGATAATTTAAGATTGGAAATAGAAAATAAAGTTAATAGGCTTAACCATATTTTAAAAAAT
>URRX01000023.1 GCA_900550345.1 uncultured Anaerococcus sp.
ATTTATATTTAACATTTTAGAATCAGTGAATAAATAGTTTAACATTGAAATCTATAATAAAAATATTACTTTAGTAATTAAATAAGAATAATAATTACCCATCCCGACCGAAGCGGAGGGATCTCTCGGGTTTAGCAAATTTATCTATAAAATCAATAAAATAGATTTCTCATATTTACTGGATATTTTGTTTTTCTTATATATTTTAAATTGGAAAAAATAGGCAAAAACGCTATAATATAAATATATAAAAAGAAAAATAGTTTTATTTTAATTGAATTATTACAAAGGAGAATTTATGGATAAAAATACTTATTATATAACTACACCAATATATTATCCAAATAGTAACCTACATATTGGTAATGTTTATACATCTGTAATTGCAGATGTTTTGAAAAGATACAAGGCCTTACAAGGATTTGATGCTTATCTAACTACTGGAACTGATGAACATGGTCAAAAAATCATGAATGCAGCCCTTTCTCATGGATCAAAACCACAACCATTTGTTGATAAAATTGCCAGTGAAACTCAAGATTTATTAAAAAAACTTGATATTGATTATGATTGTTTTATAAGATCTACAAATCCAGAACACGAAGAAAATGTAAAAAATATTTTCCAATATCTTTATGACAAGGGAGATATTTATAAGGGTGAATATGACGGATATTATTGTGAATCTTGTGAATCATATTTTACAGAAAGCCAACTTGATGAAGGAAACTGTCCTGATTGTGGAAGGGCAGTTGATCATCACAAGGAAGAATCTTACTTTTTTAAACTTTCTAAATATACTGACAAATTAAAGGAACTTTTTAAAGACCATCCTGAATTTCTTGAGCCTAAATTTAGACAAAATGAAATGTTAAATAATTTTATTGATAAGGGATTAGAAGATCTTTCTGTATCTAGAAATACATTTGATTGGGGAGTTGATGTTCCTTTTGATAACGAACACGTTGTTTATGTATGGATTGATGCCTTATCTTGTTATTTAACAGCTATTGGATATGGTCATGATATGGATAAATTTAATAAATATTGGCCAGCTGGTGTGCATTTGATTGGAAAAGATATTGTAAGATTTCACACAATAATTTGGCCAGCACTTTTAATGGCCCTTGATATTCCACTTCCAAAAAAAGTTTTTGCTCATGGTTGGATTTTATTTGATAATGATAAAATGAGTAAATCTAAAGGAAATATTATGTATCCAGAACCACTTGTAGAATTATATGGAACTGATGCCTTAAAATATTTCCTACTTCGTGAATTTAATTTTGGTTCTGATGGAAATTTCCTTTCAAAGAAATTTATGGATAGGTATAATTCAGATTTAGTAAATGATTTGGGAAATTTACTTTCAAGAACTGTTTCAATGATTTCAAAATATAATGATGGAATAATTAAAAAAGGTTTAGAAACTGACGAATATGATGAAGATTTGATCAATCTTTGCCATAAAACTTATGAAGATTTTACAAAATTAATGGATGATTTTAAATTTAATGAGGCATTGGAATGTTTGTGGAATCTAGTAAGAAGATCAAATAAATATGTTGACCAAACTGAACCATGGATTTTGGGTCGTGAAGAAAAATATGAAAGATTAAATACAGTTTTATATAATCTTGCTGAATCTTTAAGAATTATTGCTCAAATGCTTGAGCCTGTTATGAGAAATACAACTGATGAAATTTTAAAACAATTGGGAGTAGAAAACCAAGGTTTTGAATCAGCAAAAGAATTTGGCCTAATAAAAGAAGGAACAAAAGTTAATAAGGGTAAAAATTTGTTTAACAGACTTGATACAGAAAAAGAACTTGAAAAACTTCATGAATTAAACAACAAGCTTGTTGAAGAAAGGCTTGGAGTTAAAAAGGAAGAAAAGAAAGAAGAAGGTCAAGCTAAGGCACAAATTAAAATAGAAGATTTTGATAAACTTGACCTTGTTGTAGGTAAAATTTTAGAAGTAAATGATCACCCAGATGCTGATAGACTTCTTGTTTTTAAAGTTGATATAGGAAGTGAAACAAGAACAATTGTTTCAAGCATAAAAGAATTTTACAAAAAAGAAGACTTAGTTGGAAAAAATATAGTAGTAATTAAAAATCTAAAACCTGTAAAAATGAGAGGAATCTTATCAGAAGGAATGCTTCTTGCAGCAGGAGATCATGCAGTTTTACTTACTACAATCAAGGACTGTAAACCAGGTACGGTGATTTCTTAATGAAATTAATAGATTCACATGCACATTTAACAAGTGATGATTTTAATGAAGACAGATCTTTTCTTATAAAAGATCTGTCTAATTTTGCTGTAAATTCTGTAATTCTTCCAGCTTGTGACTTAGAAAATTCTTATGAAACTGTAAAACTTGCAGAAAAATATGAGGATTTGTATGCCCAAGTTGGATTTCATCCAGAAAATATAGAATCATTTGATGATTCTTCTATAGAAAAATTAGAAGATTTAGCAAAAAATCCTAAGGTTGTGGCTATTGGAGAAATTGGCCTTGATTATTATTGGCAAGATGAAAACAAAGATGAACAAAAAGAAATTTTTATCAAACAATTAGACCTTGCAAAAAAATTAAATCTTCCTGTAGTTGTTCATTCTAGAGATTCAATTGATGATTGCCTAGAAATTTTGAAATCTTATCCGGAATTAAAAGTTCAAATCCATTGTTTTGCCTACTCATATATGCACTTAATGGAGTGTATGAAAAGAGGATATTATATTTCAATCGGTGGAGTTGTAACTTTTAAAAACGCAGAAAATGAAAAAAATGCAGCCATAAATGTAGATTTGGATAAGCTAATGCTTGAAACAGATTCCCCATACCTTTGTCCAGAACCTTACAGGGGAAAAAGAAATGATCCAAGAAAAATTGTGGAAGTTGCAAGAGAAATTGCAAATCTTCGTGGAATGAAATTATCAAAACTTGCAAAAAGAACTAGCAAAAATGCCAAAGAATTTTTTAATATAAAGTAGGTAATATGATAAAAGAAACAATAGTAGTTGAAGGAAAAGATGATATAACAAATATAAAATCAGCACTCGATTGCGAGCTTATAGCAACAAACGGCCTTGCTTTTGGCAAAGATTTGATTGAAAAATTAAAAGAAATTGACAAAAGATGTGGGATAATAATCTTTACAGATCCTGATTTTGCAGGAAAAAAAATCAGGGCAAAAATTTCAAAAGAAATTCCAAATGCCAAACACGCCTACCTTGATAGGAAAAAAGCCATAAAAAAAGGAGATTTGGGAGTAGAAAACGCTTCAAAAGAAGATATAATTGAGGCATTAAAAAATGCCCATGCAACAAAAAGTGAAAAAAGAGAAGAATTTACAATGAAAGATCTCTTGGATAATAATCTTACCCTTACAAAAGATAGCAGAAACAGAAGAGAAAAACTTGGCGATATACTATCAATAGGATATTTTAATTCCAAACAACTTTTGTCAAAATTAAATTCCTTTGGTATAAGCCGCGAAGAATTTGAAAAGGCGGTTGAAAAGATATGAAAAAATTATATTCACCAAAAACAATAAAATTAATCCAAGACCTTTATGGTTTTAAATTTACCAAATCCTTGGGACAAAATTTTCTGGTAGACAAAAATTTTGTTGATAAAATTATAGATTTATCAGAAGTTGATGGCGAAAATATTTTAGAAATTGGACCAGGAATTGGAACAATTAGCCAAGAGGTGGCAAAAACTTGCAAAAAACTTGTTGTAATAGAAATAGATAAGACTTTGATTCCAATTTTAAATGATAATTTAGGCGAGTTTTCAAATGTTGATATCATAAATGCTGATATTTTAAAAACTGACCTTAAAAAAATAATTGAAGAAAATTTTTCTGGAGAAGATTTTAAAGTAGTTTCAAATTTGCCCTACTATATAACAACCCCAATAATTGAAAAATTATTCGAAGAAGACCTTCCTTGTAAGGACATGACTATAATGGTTCAAAAGGAAGTGGCAGATAGGATGAAAGCAGATGAAAAAAGCAAGGATTATTCATCACTTTCAGTATTTATAAAATATTATTCAGAAATTACCGGTCAATTTAAGGTTCCAAAATCTGTATTTATGCCTCAGCCAAAAATAGATTCCCAAGTTTTAAAATTAAATTTAAGACTTTACGATGAAAACGTAAATGTAAAAACTCTATTTAATATAGTAAGGGCAGGATTTAATAAAAGAAGAAAAACTATATTAAATTCCTTATCAAGTGTGATTGAAAAGGAAGATTTGAAAAAAATATTTGAAAAATTATCTTTAAAAGAAAACTTGAGGGCAGAAAATCTTTCCCTTGATGATTTTATAAATATAGCAAACGAATATGAAAAGATAAAAGGCTAGATTGAAAGAGATTATCAATTGGGTATAATATTGATATCGGAAAAATAGATTTATAAAAAAAGATTGGAGAAAAAATGAAAAAAGTAACAGTTTATACATCAAATACTTGCCCACATTGTAAGGCAGCAAAAAATTATTTGAGAGAAAATAATATTGATTTTGAAGAAAAAAACGTAGATGAAGATAGATCAGCTATAGATTACCTAGTAGAAAAAGGACACAGAGGAGTTCCTGTAATAAATATTGAAGGTGAAGATATAGTAGGATTTAACAAAGAATTAGTAGACGAAAAATTAGGACTATAATTGAAAATAAAAACCTATCCTGGCAAAGAGAAATCCCAAAATTAGTTAAGTGATTAGAAATATTTAACCAAAGAGATCTCTCGACAAGCTCGAGATGGGTTATTTTTTCCTTATGTAATTACTTTGAATTTAATTATTACTTATTTAAATTTTTTTAAAAAATTAGCAAGTAGCCAGTTAAAATTAAAAAAATTTCAAGATTGAATAAAATATAAAGATACAAGACCAAGTAATAAACAAATTGAAATTAAATAAAACTTTAGCATTAAAATAAAAGGAGTATACACCCACCTCGAGCAGATAATTATGCCTTGATTTGGCATAATTATCCCTAAAAATTAGTGGTAAAGCACGGAAAAGTTTTCGAAGAAAACTGGTTTTAGTAGCCGAGAGGTCTCATGGAAAAAATTAACCCAAAATAAAATATAAACTTTAGCATAAAAATAAAGCACAAAAAAACCCATCTGAGCAAAGAGAAATCTCAAAATTTGTTAAATATATAGAAATATTTAACAAAAGAGATCTCTCGACTACCGCTCGAGATGGGTATTTTTAATTAATTATTCAAATTTATCAAAAATTTAATCAACTACTCCAAGTATTTCGTTGATTTCATTTTTGTATAAAACTGCCTTTGCACCGTAAATTACTTGAACTCCTCCTGGAACATCAAGAACTCCTGTTGCTCCTGTTTGTTTTAATGTATTTTTATCAACTTTTTTAGGATCTTTTAAATTAACTCTTAATCTTGTAATACAAGCGTCAACATCAATTATATTTTCACTTCCACCAAGAGCATCTAAAATAACTAAAGCTTCTTCGTGAAGATTTGAGTCAGAATCTTTTTTATTTTCTTTTTCTTCCTTAATTTCATCATCACCTCTACCAGGTGTCATTATATTAAATTTCTTTATTAAGAAAGAGAATGAGAAATAGTAAAGAGCTGCCCAGATTAGTCCAAATGGAATTTCTAATAACCAATGAGTTTTTTCATTTCCTTGAAGTACTCCAAATAAGATGAAATCAATTATTCCGCCTGAAAATGTATTTCCTATATTTATATTTAATAAATCAGCAATCATAAATGATAAACCATCTAAGAATGAATGGAAAACATATAAAAGTGGTTGAACAAAAAGGAACATATATTCAAGAGGCTCTGTAATTCCTGTTATAAATGAAGTTAAAGCAACTCCCAAAAATAATCCTTTTAATTTTTTCTTGTTTTCATCTTTTGCATTCTTATACATTGCAAGAGCTGCTGCAGGCAAACCAAACATCATTGTTGAAAATCTTCCTGCAAAAAATCTTGTTCCTTCTGTAAATAATCCAACGTGATTTGGATCAGCTAATTGAGCAAAAAATATTTTTTGAGCACCAACAATTTGTTCTCCAGCAACCATTTCTACTCCACCAAGTTCTGTGTACCAAAACATTGGATAAATCATGTGATGAAGTCCAACAGCTCCAGATAATCTCATCAACATTCCATATAAAAATGTTCCAAAAATTCCAAGTTTAGCTATATATTTTCCAGCAGAAATTAATAAATGTTGGAAAGGTGGCCAAACTATAAAGAAAAATACTCCGACAATAATTGCAACAAAAGATGTAACTATAGGAACAAATCTAGAACCACCAAAAAATCCTAAAACTTGTGGCAATTGAATATTGTAATAATTATTATGAAGATAAACTGCGATTAAACCAATAACCAAAGCTCCAACAACACCAGTATCAATTGGATCTCCATCAGGATTAAAAATAGAAAGCAAAGTTTCTATTGTTGCATTCATTACCAAAAATCCAACAGCACCAGCAAGGGCAGCAACACCTTTTTCCCTATTTGCAAGTCCTACCATAATACCAATACATAAAAGCATGGCAAGATTTCCAAAAATAACATTTCCTGCACCAGCCATCACTTTAAAAATTGTTTGCAAAACATCATTAGCTAAAAAAGGATAGGCATCAATTGTAGCTTGTGATGAAAATGCACCACCGATTCCCAAAAGTAATCCCGCGGCAGGCAATAAAGCTATCGGTAGCATAAAAGCCTTACCGACTTTTTGTAAATACTTAAACATATTCCCTCCTTAAAATTGTTTGCCTACATTATATAAGAATATAAAAATGTTTGCAATTTAAACTACAAAATAGAAAATAGTTACAGAAGTATAAAATTTTAAAAACTAAAAAGTTTAAAATTAAGAAATAAAACGACAATTATTTAGATAAAAAATAATAAAACAAAAAAACGTTTTTTTATAAAAAACTTATGAAAAATATCAAAAATACTTCATGAAATCATATGTAAATATTTAAATTTCAACAAGATATTTATTTATCAAATTTTTATTTTAAAACTAAAGAAAAACATTCTTATTTCTAAATTCTTGTGTTATAATTTAAGAAAAAGGAGGCATTTTATGTTTGATTTTAAAAGTGCAAAAAAAAGAGTAGACGAAGCTATAAACCCAACCCATATTTTTTATTCTGAAATTTTTTCAGATTTATCAAAAAATAATGTGTACATAAAACCAGAAAATTTACAAAAAACTGGTTCTTTTAAATTGAGGGGAGCTTATAACAAGATTTCAAAAATGGATGATGAATCAAAATCTGTAGGAATTGTAACTGCATCAGCTGGAAACCACGCTCAAGGTGTAGCATTTTCTGCAAATCATCAAGGAATTAAGGCTATTGTTTGTATGCCTGAAACAACTCCAATGATAAAAGTTGATGGAACTTTAAAATATGGAGCTGAGGTTGATCTTCACGGACAATCTTTTGACGAAACAAATACATATGCTCAAGAACTTGCCAAAGAAAAAGGCTATACTTTTATTCCACCTTATGATGACGAAGATGTAATCGAAGGTCAAGGAACAATAGCTTTAGAAATTTTAGAAAAATTGGAAGATGCTGATTATATTTTAGTTCCAATTGGAGGCGGTGGACTTATTTCTGGAATTGCAAAATGTGCAAAAGAAATTAAGCCAGATATTAAAATTGTTGGTGTAGAACCTGCAAATGCTGCTTCTATGCAAGCTGCAATGGAAAATAATGGACCAATAACTTTAGATTCTGCTGATACAATTGCTGATGGTACTGCAGTTGCTAGAGTTGGAGATATTACTTACGAAATTTGCAAAGAAAATGTTGATGAATATATTTCTGTAACTGAAGAAGAAATCATGGTGGCCTTGACTACTTTGATGGAAAAACATAAACTAGTAGCAGAGCCATCAGGAGCATTAAGTCTTGCTGCAAGCAAAAAACTTGGTTGCAAAAATAAAAATGTTGTTTGTGTAATAAGTGGTGGAAATATTGACATGTCATTTATTTCTCAATTAATCCACAAGGGTCTTTATGAAGATGGAAGAATCGCAAGATTTACTGTTGAACTTCAAAATGCACCTGGAAAACTTAGAGATCTTCTTGATATAGTATCATATACAAAAGCAAATATTGTTGAGGTACTTCACGACAGTCTTGCTGCAACAAGCAGATATAAAAATATTCAAGTTGAATTGACCCTAGAAACAAACGGAAAAGACCATATCAGAAAGATCAAAGAATTACTTACTGAGAAAGGATATAACGTTCATTAAATGAAATTAGAAAAGATACTAAAAGAAATCACCTATACTTCTAAAAAAATTCAAAATGATAAGGAAATTGTAGGTATTTCTTCAGATTCAAGACAAATAAAAAAAGATTATATATTTTTAGCTATCAAAGGATACGAATTTGATGGTCATAAATATATAAATAAAGCAATAGAAAATGGAGCAAATACAGTAATCTATACAAATGATGACATAGAATTTGTAGATGATATTAACTATATAAAAGTAGAAGATATAAGACTTGCTCTTGCTCAGTGTTCTAATTTACTTTCAAATTATCCATCAAAGTCAATGAGGATGATTGGAGTTACTGGAACAAATGGAAAAACAACAACTGCAAATTTAATTTTCTTTGTCTTGAATAAATTAGGATCACCATGTGCAAATATAGGAACAGACGGCGCAGATTTAATAAGTAAAACTATGCCTACAGAGCATACAACACCAGAAATTACAGATTTAAATGATATTCTAACTGAAGCAATAAAAGAAAACATTGAAAATGTAGTTATGGAAACCTCATCTCATGGTTTGTGCCTAAAAAGAAATTATGGAATAGATTATGAATATGGTGTATTTACCAATCTTTCTATGGAGCATATGGATTTTCATAAAACAATGGATAATTATTTTAAAGCAAAAATGATTCTTTTGAATAATTCCAAAAAACAAGTGGTAAATCTTGATGATGATTATGGAAAAAGGGCAAAAGAAATATTTAAAGATTCCCTAACAATTTCTATAAATGAAGATTCTAAATATAGGGCCCAAGATATTAAAAGAGTTGATTTAGGCTTGGAATTTACAGTAAATAAGGTTAAATTTCATTTGAATAGATTTGGTCTTTATGATATTTACAATTCTCTTTGTGCCATAGCTATAGCAAATGATTTAGGATATAAATTAGAAGATATTTCAAAAGTTTTGGAAGATTTTAATGGGGTTAAGTCAAGATTTGAATTTATAGAAAATAATCTTGGTGTAAATATAGTAGTAGACTTTGCCCATACACCAGAAGCTTTTGAAAATATTTTTAAAGACTTACCAAAAGATAAAAAAACATATGCAGTTTATGGAATTACCGGAGATAGGACTTATGACATAAGAAAAGCTGTTGGTAAAATTGCTGCAAAATATGGAGTTTTTTCAGTAATTACTACAGATGATCCTAAATTTGACACCTTTGAAAATATTTCAAATCAAATTAAAGAAGGGGTCGAAGAAAATAAGGGCGATTGTATTGTAATTAAAGATCGAAAAGAAGCTATAAAATATGCCATAGGCCATGCAAAAAAGGGAGACTTTGTTTTTATGCTTGGTAAGGGTGAAGAAGATTTCATAAAACTAAATGGAAATATAAAAACCTACTACAATGAAAAAGAAACCATAAGGGAAATTTTAAAAGAATTATGAGAATTTTTGTAATAGGAGCAGGGGTAAGTTCGCTCGCCTTCTGCTCTTTTTTAGAGAATAAAAACATAAGAGTAATAGATTCAAACAAGGATAGTGGAAGAAAACTTCTAGCTACAGGAAATGGAAGGTGTAATTTTACAAATTTAAACTTATCTTACAATAATTATTATTCAAATGAAAAAGATTTTGTAAATTACTCTTTGGATAATTTTTCCAATAAGGATTTGATAAAATATTTTGAATATTTGGGCATAGAATGGACAAATTTGCCATCAGGAAGATGTTATCCAAAAACTATGAGCTCACAAAGTGTAAAAGATTCTTTGATGATGAAGGCAAATGAAAATGCAAAATTTATTTTTGACCAAAAAGTTTTAGACATTGATTTTAATAAAAAATTAATCATTACAGAGAAAAATAAATACAAATACGACCTTCTAGTTATTGCATCTGGTGGAAAAACTTTAAAAAATTCGGGCTCTGATGGATCTATTTTAGAAATTTTAAAAAATCACACAAAAATTGAAGAAACTACCTACGGAATAACAAATTTTAAGGCTAAAAACCCACTTTCTAAAAAGGCAAAAGGTGTCAAAGTAAATGCAAGGGCAAGTTTAAAAATTGATGGAAAATATAAAAAATCTTCACAAGACGATATAATTTTTCAAAATTATGGACTTACTGGAACGGCAATATTAAATCTTTCAAACGATATTTCCCTTGCTCTCAAATATAAGAAGAAGGTAAAGCTTGACATAGACTTTTATCCAGAGTATAAAAAAGAGGGACTTTTAATAAAATTAGAAGAGAAAATAAAAAGATTTCCTCAAAGAAATATCGAAGAAATATTGATTGGAAACTTAGATAAAAAACTCATAATTGATATACTAAAAAGGGCTAAAATAAAACCTAGAGAAAAAAATATATCAAAAAATGATTTAAATAAACTTGTAAATGTTTTGAAAAGTCTTTCATTTGATATTGTAGATATTAATGACAAGAATAATGCCCAAGTGACTTTGGGAGGAGTATCTTGTGGGGAAATTGACAAAAAAACAATGAAATCTTTAAAAATTAAAGATTGTTATTTCATAGGAGAGGTAATGGATGTTGCTGGAGATTGTGGTGGATATAATATCCAATGGGCATTCTCATCGGCAAAAACTGCCTCAGAAGATATAAGGAGATTAGATGTTTAAGATAAATAGAAAGCTAAAAGAATTAAAACACAACGGTGAAAGAATTTCTTTGGCAGTAATTGGTTGTGGAAAGATGGGCGCAAGCCTAATAAATCAATTGGGAGCTATAGATGCAATTGAAGTTTCTCTTGTAGTAGAACATACACCAGAAAAAGCAAAAAATGCTCTAGTAGATTCTGGAATTTCTGAAGATAAAATAATAAATACAGATTCATACGATGAGGCATATGAGGCTTTGGATAAGGGATTTGTAGTAGTAAGTTCAAACTATAGACTTGCCTACAAACTTTTACAAATTACAGCTGTTATTGATGCTACAGGAAATCCACCATTTGGTGCAGAAATCGCATCAAAATCAATTCAATATCATAAACATTTTATAACACTAAATGTAGAATGTGATGCTGTAGTTGGACCAATTCTTTACGATATGGCAAAAAAAGCTGGAGTTGTTTATACAGGAATTGCAGGAGATGAACCAGGATCAATAATTGAGCTTTGTGATTTTGCTTATGGAATTGGACTTGACATATTAGTAGCCGCAAAGGGAAAAAATAATCCATTAGATAACTACGCAAATGCTGAAATTTTAAAAGACGAGGCAGAAAAAAAGGGGCTTTCACCAAGAATGCTTACAAGCTTTGTTGATGGAACAAACACAATGATAGAATTAAATTCAGTTTGTAACTGTCTAGGATTTTTGCCAGATACTTTTGGATGTCATGGAATTTCTACAAGCCCAGAAACAGCGGTAGAAGATTTTAAATTAAAAGAAGATGGTGGAGTTTTATCATCATACAAAACAGTAGAATTTTCTCCAGGAATGGCTCCAGGTGTATTTTTAATTGTAACAAGTGATAAAGAAGAAGTAAGAGATTTGATGAAATTTTTAGGCTTTGGTGATGGACCAAACTATTTACTAAATAGACCATATCATCTAACAAGTTTAGAAACACCAATTACAATTTATAATGCAGTAATGGAAAACGAACCAACAATAGCACCTCTTCATGGTCAAGTTGCAGATACAGTTTCTGTTGCAAAAAGAGATATTAAAAAAGGCGAATATCTTGATGGAATAGGATCAGATAAAGTATTTGGAAAATTAACAGACCACACAAGATCAATAAAAGAAGATTTACTACCAATAGCTCTAATCACCAAAAAAACAAAGGCTATTGTAGATATCAAAAAAGATACAGTAATAGATCTTTCAATGATAGAACTTGACGAAGAAGAAACAATAACAAAACTAAGAAGAAGACAAAATTCAATGAAATTGTAAAAATATAGGCTGCAAAAGCAGTATCAGACTGTTGACAAACTATATTTATTTTCATTTCAAGTGAACGTAGTGAGTCGAGAAATCTCTTGAGATATCTCTGCTCCTTGCACACTATGGATCGGGATAAACAATCGAAACGGGCGATTATTTATCTGGTCGAAATGGGAAAAATTTTATTTTGTCAACAGATTGGAAGCCTAGCGGCTTCTTTTTTTGTGGTAATTTTTAAAAAATATAAAAATCCATTATAATAATTTTAAGGAGTTATTATGGATATATTTATTGTTGAAGATGATAAAAAAATTTGTGAGGAACTTTCTTTTCAGCTTGAGCTTTTGGGATATTCTTGTTTTATGCCAGATGATTTTTCTAAT
This sequence comes from uncultured Anaerococcus sp., assembly GCA_900550345.1. Lineage (GTDB taxonomy): Bacteria > Bacillota > Clostridia > Tissierellales > Peptoniphilaceae > Anaerococcus. The sequence continues at coordinate 12,590 of URRX01000023.1, forward strand.
ATTTTGGAGGAATTTCAAAAAAGAGATTATAAGCTTGTTTTGATGGATTTGAAACTTCCTTTTGAAAATGGATTTTATTGGTGTGAGAAAATTAGAGAAATTTCAAATCTTCCTATAATTTTTCTAACAAGTGCAGCTGATGATATAAATTTGATTAATGCCATAAATTATGGAGCAGATGATTTTATTGCAAAGCCTTTTTCTATGCAGGTTTTAAATATGAAAATCAAGGCTCTTCTTAGAAGATCTTATGATTTTTCTGGGAAAAATTTAGACCTTTCTTATAAAAATATTTCTTTGATTAAAGATAAGATGATTTTAAAAATTGAAGATAAAGAAATAAATCTTTCTAAAAATGAATTTTTGATTTTGGAAATTCTTATGGAAAATCCTCAAAAAATTATTTCAAGAGAGCTTATCATGGATAAGCTTTGGGCAACGGATTCTTTTATTGATGATAATACTTTGACTGTAAATATCAATAGACTTAGGAAAAAATTGAAAGATTTTGGCTTAGATGATTTTATTCAAACAAAAAAGGGAGTGGGATATTTTATAAAATGAAATATTTAAAATTATTTTTTAGTATTAATAGGGCCTATATTTTCTCCTTTTTTATTTTTCTTATC
>URRX01000024.1 GCA_900550345.1 uncultured Anaerococcus sp.
AAAATCACAAATCCTAAAATATACATTACTAATATAATTAACTTTATAGTCGGAAAATTTCCATATATATCAATAGGGATTACCTTAATTATCATATCAAATAAAAAGGTAAGTACTAATAAAAAAATCCCTAATTTAATCAAAATTTTAGATATCAAAAATAAAACAACCAAACCAACTAGAATAGCAATAATTACTAAGGGTAAGTTTATTTCATTTAAAACACCATAAATTGCATCATAATTTAAATTATTCATATTACCACCTTTTAGTCATTATACCAAAAATCTAAATAAATTAGAAATCTATATTAATTGAATAAATAATTAATTTTTGTATAATATAAATATATGCTGGAATAGCTCAATCGGTAGAGCAATTGTATCGTAAACAAAAGGTTGCGGGTTCAAGTCCTGTTTCCAGCTCCAATTTTACCATCACTTGATGGTTTTTTTTATTAAAAAAAGACCGGAGTCAAACCGATCTTTTTAATGAATTAATCTAATACAATATTTTTAATTTCGTTTCTTCTTTTATTTGCATTTTTTACTATAAATACTCCATATAAAACAGCAATTATTGCCCCTAATATATATGAAATTTTTAAATCAAGACCAAAACCAATCTCTTTTGCACTTATGATAAATGAAAATACAATAAATGCATAAAAAATTCCTGGAATCAAAGTCATTAAATAATTTTTGTTTTTTGTAATTAAATATGTTGTTGCAACACCTAAAGCAAAAATAGCTACAAATTGATTTGTAAATCCAAAATATCTCCATAAAATATTGAATCCATTAGGATTAGATTTTGCAAATACAAGAATAATTATTGCAGGAATAAATAAAACTGCTGCAACTGAAGCTCTTTTTACACCAGATTTTTGGTCAATATTTAATTCTTCAGAAACAATTAATCTAAGTGATCTAAATGCAGTATCGCCACTAGTAATAGGAAGAGCTATTACACCAATTATTGCCAAATAACCACCAATTGATCCCATGAAAGTTCTAGAAATTTGACCAACCATCAAAGTTCCTGCAGTATCCAAAGCAGCTTTTCCTGATGAAAATAAAACCAAAGCACCAGCTGCCCAAATCATAGCTATAAAACCTTCTGTAATCATTGTAGAATAAAATGTTCCCATTGCTTCTTTTTCTTTAGAAACAGTTCTTGAAACTAGAGTTACTTGAGAACCATGAAATCCTGAAAGAATACCACAAGCTACTGTTATAAAAAATGAAGGAATAAATTTTTGTCCACCTGGATGATCATAAAATAATCCGTAGCCATCAAATTGAAGATTAGAAAGACCCTTAAAAATAATTCCTACAAAAACACCAATTGATGATATAAGCAAAAAAGCCCCAAATAATGGATATATTCTACCAATTAATTTATCAATAGGTAAAACTGTTGAAAGTATGTAATAAATAAAGATTGTGCCATAGATTATCCAAATAACATTTGAATTTGGATCAAGACCCATAATATCATTAGCAATCAAATCTCCTGGTGTATAAACAAAAACTGTCCCAGTTAAAAGCAATAAGATTGCAATAACTATATTATAAAATCTTTTAACATTTGTTCCCAAATATTTTCCAACTAATTTTGGAACTTGGCTTCCACCATTTCTCATCGAAATCATACCAGTTGCATAATCATGGACAGCTCCAGCAAAAACACATCCTAAAGGAATTGCTAAAAATGCAATTGGTCCAAATAAAATACCTTGTATTGGTCCAAGAATTGGTCCAGTTCCTGCAATATTTAACAAATTTATTAGCCAATTTTTCTTTTTACTCATCGTTACATAATCAACACCGTCAGCCTTTCTTACAGCTGGAGTTTCTCTATCATCAGGTTGAAATTGACTTTCAACAACCTTTGAATAAATGATTCCTCCAAAAATAAGGATAGCAAGACCTACAAAAAATAATACCATATTACCTCCTTATGTATAATATTAATTCATCTAAATTATAAAATAATTGATAAATATATTCAAAGATGATTAAAAGTATACATAATTCATAATTTTTAATAAAAAAAGCCAGCTTATGCTGACTTAATCTACAATTTCACCAATTAAATAATCATCTATTCTTTGGGTGATTTTTATATTTTTAATTTTATTTATTCCTACCTTATCTTTTGTATGAACTCTTAGATAATTTGTTGAATAACCTGATTTGTATCCCTCAAGTTCTGTTTTTGTTTCAAATAAAACTGATAAATTTTTTCCAATTTGTTTATCTAAAAATTCGTGAGAATTTTTCTTTTCAATTTCGGATAATTCTTTAGACCTTCTTTTTTTAGTGTTTCCATCGACTTGATTTTTCATACTAGCGGCATTTGTTCCATCTCTCTTGGAATATTTAAAAAGATGGGTCTTAGAAAACTTGATATCTCTAACAAATTTTTTAGTTTCTTCGTGATTTTTTTCACTTTCATTTGGAAAACCTACTATAATATCTGTAGTTAAACCTGCATTTGGGAAATATTCTCTAATTAAATCGACTTTTTCCTTGAAAATTTTTGTATCATATTTTCTGTTCATAAGTTTTAGTACATCATCAGATCCTGATTGAAGAGATAAATGGAAATGATCACATGCTTTTTTTGTATCTTTCATTCTTTGTAAAAATTCCCTGTCAATATGTCTTGGTTCCATTGATGAGAGTCTAATTCTTTCAATTCCTTCTATTTTTGCAATATGCTCAATTACATCTATCAAGGAAATATTTAAATCCAAATCTTTTCCATAACTTGCAACATGAATACCTGTAAGAACAATTTCTTTAAATCCATTGTCTCTTAATCTTTTTGCCTCATCAATAATTGATACTAAATCCCTTGATGCAATATTTCCCCTTGCATACGGAATCAAACAATAAGAACAGTACATATTGCAACCATCTTGAATTTTTATATATGCACGAGTCATATCAGCTTGGTTAGAAATTTCTAAATCTTCAATAGCTTCACCTATTTTAAATTCTTCTACATCTTTAGTTTTTACATGGTCATTTATAAAATTATCACAAAGATCCACTACTTCTTCTTTATTTCTTGATCCTAAAACAATATCAACGCCTTCAATTTCTTTTACTTCATCACCCTTTACTTGGGAATAACAACCAATAACTGCAATAATTGCATCTTGATTTTCTTTTCTAGCTTTTGATATTGTCTGTCTAGATTTTCTATCGCTCATATTTGTTACTGTACAAGTATTTATAACATAAATATCAGCATTGTCTTCCTTTTTTTCAAAACCTCTTTTTTTGAATAATTCTTCAATGGCTTCAGATTCATATTGGTTAACCTTACAGCCTAAGGTTTTAATATTAAATGTTTTATTCATTAATCAAACAAATCCTTTAATTTTTCAAAAAAGTTCTTATCTTCTTTTACCACATCGCCAGAAATTTCTGAAAATTCTTTTAATTTTTCTTTTTGAGCTTTGGATAATTTTGTTGGGGTAACAACTTTTACATAGAAATAAAGATCACCTTGTCTTTTTGTTCTATCTGATTTTATTCCCTCATTTTTTATCCTAAATTTAGTCCCAGTTTGAGTTCCTGCCGGTATATGATATTCTTGGGTAGTAGTTAAAGTTGGAATGTCTATATTTCCACCAAGAGCTGCAGTTGTAAATGAAATTGGCATTTCATAGTAAATATCAAGTCCATCTCTTTTGAAAATTTCATGTTCTTCAACTTTTAAGATTATATATAAATCTCCATAAGAGCCACCATTTTCACCTGCATTTCCTTTTCCAACAACTCTCATTACAGAATCATTTTCTACTCCAGATGGTATATCAATTTTTATTTTTTCATTTTTAATTTTTCTACCGCTACCATTACAATCTGGACATTTTTCTTCAATTATTTCTCCAGTACCATGACAGTGATCACAAGTTGTTTGACGAGAAACTGTGCCAAATGGAGTTTGACTTACATTATTTATAACGCCCGTTCCATTACACTTAGGGCAAGTTTTTATTTTACTTTCATCTTTTGCACCTTTTCCATGACAAGTTTCACATTCAACTTCTCTTCTTACTTGAATTTCTTTAGAAATTCCAAAAGCAGATTCTTTGAAAGTTAATTTTACAACTTGTTGAATATCTGATCCTTTTCTGGCTCTTTTTCTTTGTTGGCTTCTTCCTTGTGAAAATATATCTCCAAATAAATCACCAAATATATCATCAAATCCACCAAAACCACCAGAAAATCCACTAGCTCCACCACCATTTTCAAAGGCAGCAGCTCCATAAGTGTCATATTGACGTTTTTTTTGTGGATCAGATAAAATTTCATAGGCTTCAGAAATTTCTTTGAATTTTTCTTGAGCCTTGTCATCATCTGGATTTAAATCTGGATGATATTTTTTTGCAAGTTTCCTATATTTTCTTTTCAATTCAGAATCGCTGACATTCCTGTCAACTTCTAATAATTCATATGGGTCTTTCATTTATCCTCCAATATAAAAAAAATAAATTATTTCTAATTTATTTGTCCTAATCTTAATTTATAATTTTATACTTTTATCTAAGCTCAACTATTATACCACTTTGATAAAAAAATTAAATTATATTTTAAAATTTAAAATAAAAATAAAGAATAAGAAGCAAGGCCTCCTATTCTTTAAAATTTATTTATTTTTATTCTTCATCGTCATCTACAACTTCATAGTCAGCATCTACTACATCGTCATCTGCTTTTCCAGCATTTTGACCTTCTTGATTTGCTTGAGCATTTTTATACATTGCTTCACTCATTGAGTAGATTTCTTGTTGTAGAGCTTCTGTTTTTGCTTTGATATCTTCAGTATTGTCAGCTTTAATGCTTTTTTCAAGATCTTTAATTTTTTCTTCAATCTTATCTTTTTCGTTTCCTTCAACTTTTGCTTCTTCTAAAGTTTTTCTTGCTTGGTAAACTAAAGATTCTGCATTATTTTTAACTTCAATACCTTCTTTTTTCTTTTTATCATCATCAGCAAATTTTTCAGCTTCTTTTACTTTTTTATCAATTTCTTCTTCAGTTAAGTTTGTTGATGAAGTAATAGTAATTTTTTGTTCTTTTCCACTACCTTGGTCTTTTGCTGATACATTAACTATACCATTTGCATCTATATCAAATGTAACTTCTATTTGTGGAACTCCACGTCTTGCTGCTGGAATTCCTGTTAATTGGAATCTACCGAGTGTAGTATTGTCTGCTGCCATTTCTCTTTCACCTTGTACAACGTGAATATCTACATCTGTTTGTCCGTCTGCAGCTGTTGTAAAGATTTGAGATTTTTTAGTTGGGATTGTTGTGTTTCTTTCAATTAATTTTGTAGCAACTCCACCAAGAGTTTCAATTCCTAGAGAAAGTGGTGTAACGTCAAGAAGCAATAAGTCTTTAACTTCTCCTGTTAAAACTCCACCTTGAATTGCAGCACCAAGTGCAACACATTCGTCTGGGTTTATATCTCTTTGTGGTTCTTTTCCAATTATATTTTTGACTAAATCTTGAACTGCTGGAATTCTTGATGATCCACCAACAAGCAATACTTTTTCTATATCACTTGATGATAAAGAAGCATCTTTAAGAGCATCTTCAACTGGTCCTCTTGTAGCTTCTACAAGATCGTGAGTTAATTCATCAAATTTTGCTCTTGTAACTGTAATGTCTAAGTGAACTGGTTGTCCATCAACAGCTGTAATAAATGGTAGATTTACATTAGTTGTTTTTGTAGATGATAATTCTTTTTTAGCTTTTTCTGCTGCATCTTTTAATCTTTGCATAGCTGTAAGATCTTTTGTTAAATCAACACCAGTCTCTTTTTTAAATTCTGCTGCTAAATAATCAACTAATCTATTATCAAAGTCGTCTCCACCTAGTTTATTATTTCCTCTTGTAGATAATACTTCAAATACTCCATCTCCTACTTCAAGAATTGAAACATCGAATGTACCACCACCAAGGTCATAAACCATGATTTTTGCTTGGTCAGTTTCTTTATCCATTCCATAAGCAAGAGCTGCTGCTGTTGGTTCGTTTATAATTCTTTTTACATTTAAGCCTGCAATTTTTCCAGCGTCTTTTGTAGCTTGTCTTTGAGCATCTGTAAAGTATGCAGGAACTGTAATTACAGCATCAGTGACTGTATCATTTAAATATCCTTCTGCATCTGATTTTAATTTTTGTAAAATCATAGCTGAAACTTCTTCTGGTGTATAAGAATTTCCATCAATTTCACTAGTTTTATAATCAGTTCCCATCTCTCTTTTGATTGATGAGATAGTTCTATCAGGATTTGTTATTGCTTGTCTTTTTGCAGTTTCTCCAACAAGTCTTTCTCCATCTTTTGTAAAAGCAACAACTGATGGTGTTGTTCTATTTCCTTCAGTATTTGGGATTATTGTTGAATCCCCACCTTCCATAACGGCAACTGCTGAGTTTGTTGTTCCTAAATCAATTCCTATAATTTTTGCCATAATATTTTCCTCCTATTTTGCAACTTTAACCATGCTTGGTCTAATTACTCTATCATTTAGTTTGTATCCTTTTTGATAGGTTTCTATAATATAATTTGATTTGAAATCTTCATTTTCTTCTGTTTGAAAAGCGTGATGGAAATTCGGATCAAATTCCACACCATCAGATTCAATTTCTTCAAGTCCTTCTTTTTCCAAAACTTTCCATAAAGAATCTCTTGTCATAATTATTCCTTGAACAAAAGAATCTTCTTGGTCTTGATCTTTAAGTGCCCTATCAAAATTATCTAGAACTGGTAAAAGTTCTTCGATTAAATTTGATGATGCAAATTTTTTAAAATCAGATCTTGCCTTTTCTTCTCTTTTTTTGAAATTTGTAAAATCCGCTAAAAGTCTTTGGTATTTTTCTTTATATTCATTATCATCATTTGATAAATCTTCTTCTACATTACCTTCTTCATCAACTATTTCAGCATCAATTTCTTCTAATTCTTCATCTATATTTTCAGTATTTTCAACATTTTCATCATGCTTTTTTTCATTGTCCACCTTAAACACCTACCTTATTATTTGCTAAGTAAATCTGATATTAATTTGATGTCAGAAATAACTTCCTTATAATCAATTCTTGTAAGTCCTATAATTCCAATTTGGCCTACAATGTCTTTGTCATAATTAAAATGTGAAGTTATGATTGTATTATCTTTCAATTCATTTATCTCATTTTCATCACCAATAGTAATTTTTAAATCACTTTCAGAATTTTCAATCAATTCCCAGATTCTTTCCTTACTATCGAATATCTTAATAAACTCTTTAGCCTTAATTGGATCTTCAAATTCTTTGAAATTAAAGATATTACCTAGTCCTTTTATTATTACTTCTTTTGTCAAATCACTTAAAGAATCATTGTTAATTTTTTTCTCCAAAATATCTAACAAATTCTCGTATTTTTTAAAACCATTTTCTTTTAACCTATCAAAAATATTAGAAATATCTTTTAAACTTTCCCCTTCTATACTTTCTTTTAAAGTTGTAGAAATATTTGCTAGCTCATCATCACTAATTTCATCAATCATATAAATTCTATCGCTTATAATACTTCCATTATCATATACAACAATAAACAAAAGCATATTAGGATCAATTTTTAAAAGTTCTAAATTTATCACCTTAGTAATATTATTTCTAATAGTGTAAGAAACGGCTGTAAGATTTGTCATCTTTGAAAGAAGTAGTGTTGCAGTCTCCACAATCTTTGACACATTGCCATATCTTTTATCAAGAATTTTTTCCAAATCTTCATTTTCTTTAATATTTAATGAATTTTCTAATAAATTATCAACATAAAGTCTGTAACCCTTATCTGATGGGAATCTTCCTCCAGATGTGTGGGCTTTTTCCAAAAGTCCCATTTTTTCAAGAGTGCTCATCTCATTTCTAATTGTTGCAGACGAAATATCTAGTGAATATTCATTAAGTAATGACTTAGAACCAATAGGCTCTCCAAGATTAATGTATGAGTTTATAATGGAAAAGAGTATCATCTTCTTTCTCTCGTTCATTATTTTCACCTCATTTAGCACTCCATTTATCTGACTGCTAATTATAATATACTAGGTAATTTTCTTTTTGCAAGTTATATTATCTCAATATAAAATTCATTTGACAGATCAAAACCTTTGTGAGTAAACTTTAAATTTTCGCCTATATCAAAGTACCCGAGCTTATAGTATTTTTCAATAGTTTTACTGTATTTTTCTAAGATAGACTTACCAAATAGATTTTCAAATTCTTTCAAATTAATTCCTTCAGTTTCTCTTAATTTAAAAATTATATATTCTTTTTCCCTTTCTTCTTTTGAAATAAATTCTTTTTCTTCTATTGGATATTTCTCTTCATTAATTAATTTTTCATATTTAACAAAATTTTTTACGTTATTATATCTCACATTTGACAAAAATCCTGATGCCCCAAGTCCAAAAGCAAGGTATCCTCCTTCTGACCAATATTTTTTATTGTGGTAAGATTCGAAGCCTTTTTTAGAAAAATTAGAAATTTCATACCTATTAAGCCCTATTTTTTTTAAATATTCTTCTATATAGGAAAATATATCTCTTTCCAAGTCATCATCCATAAGTTTTAGTTTATCTTTTTTATATAGACTATAGAAATATGAGCCTTTTTCAAGAATTAATGAATAATAAGACAAATGTTCTGGATTTATTTTTTTTAATAAGTTCAAATCTTTTTTTATAGAAGAAAAATTTCCACCAGGAAGATTTAAAATCATATCCAAAGAAAGATTATTAAACCCTGCTTTTCTAATATTTTCTATATCATTTAATACAATTTCCTTATTATGATCTCTTCCAATTTTTTCTAAAACCTCATCATCAAAAGATTGGACTCCTAGTGAAATTCTATTTATTCCAAAGCTCTTGTAAGCTTTTAATTTTTCTAAAGTTAAGGAATTTGGATTAGCTTCTATTGTAAATTCCTTTAATTGACTTAAATCAAATTTTTTAAGTAGGTCAACAATTTCTTCTATATATTTATAATCTACATAGGTTGGAGTTCCTCCTCCAATATAAATAGAATCAACTTTTATATACATATTTTTTTGATATAATTTTATTTCTTTTTTTAAATTTTCAAAATACGAATCAATCCTAGATTCTAAATTTGGAAAAGCTGTGAAATCGCAATAGAAACATTTTTTCTTGCAAAAAGGTATGTGAATGTAAATTCCAATTTTTTCCATATTTTCTCCTTAAATTTTTACAAATAAAAAGCTAGGATTTATCCTAACTCAAATAGTAGACAAAGTCAGCTTAGTAATTCATTAATAATTTAATAATAAAATTACGATAAAACCCATCTCGACTAGATGGTTGTGCCTTGATTTGGCACAATCATCCCTAAAATTTAGTGCGAAAGCACGAGGAAGTTTGCAAAGCAAACGTGTTTTAGTTTGAGTGAAACGAACGCATGGAGAGATCTCATGAGATTTCTCGACTCACTACGTTCGCTCGAAATGGGTAAGAAATTAGTTTGTCAACACTATGAGTTAGGACTTACCCTAACTTTTATTCATCATCATATTTCAAAACAGCAAGGAAGGCATCTTGTGGAATTTGTACACTTCCTAGTTGTCTCATTCTCTTCTTTCCTTCTTTTTGTTTTTCTAGAAGTTTTTTCTTTCTTGATATATCTCCACCATAACATTTTGCAATTACATCTTTTCTCAAAGCTTTTACAGTTTCTCTTGCTATAACTTTTGAGTCGATTGTAGCTTGAATTGGAATTGCAAATTGTTGTCTTGGAATTTGATCTTTTAGTTTTTCTACAATTGATCTTCCCCTTGCATAGGCAAAATCTTTGTGAACAACTGTTGATAGTGCATCAACTTTATCTTCATTGATTTTTATATCAAGTTTTATTAGATTACTTACTTCATAATCTACAACTTCGTAATCAAGTGATGCATAGCCTTTTGATCTTGATTTTAAAGAATCAAAAAAGTTATAGATTACTTCATTTAAAGGAATTTTATATTTTATTAAAACTCTATTTTCATCAATATATGACATATCAATTAGTTCTCCACGTCTTGATTGGGCAAGTTCCATAACTGGCCCAATATATTCTTTCGGTGTCATAATTTCTGAAATTGTTATAGGTTCTTTAACATATTCTATTTCTGAAGGTGGTGGAAAATCATTTGGATTTTCTAATTTTTTCTCTTCATGCCCTTTTGTTTTTACTCTATAAATTACTGATGGTGCAGTTGCGATTATATCAAGATCGTATTCTCTTTCAAGTCTAACTGTTATGATATCCATATGAAGTAAACCTAAGAAACCACACCTAAGTCCAACACCCAAAGCTTGAGAATTTTCTTGTTCAAAAACCAAGGATGCATCATTTACTTGAAGTTTTTCTAAAGAATCTTTTAATTTGTTAAATGATTCTCCTTCTGCTGGATAAATTCCAGAATAAACCATCGGCAAAACTTCTTTGTATCCTGAAAGTGCTGTTTGGGTTGGATTATTTTTTAAGGTTATTGTATCACCAACTCTTGCATTTCTGATATCTTTAATGCTTGCTTCAATAAAGCCTACATCACCACTTTTTAAATCTTTGGTTTCTATTCTATTTTTCATAGTGTAACCAACAGCAGTAACTTCATAAGATTTACCACTTGCCATCATCAAAATTTCATCTCCAGCTTTTACGCTTCCTTCAAAAATTCTAACGTAACAAATTACTCCCCTATATGAATCATAATAAGAGTCAAAAATTAAAGCTTTTAGTGGTTTATCATCGTGATCTTCTGGTGCCGGAACATTTTCAATTATATCTTCCAAGACATCGTCAATATTTAGCCCAGTTTTTGCTGAAACTAAAGGAATATTGTCTGTATCCAAACCAATTTGATTTTCTATTTCTTCTTTTGTTTCATCAACTCTTGCGCTTGGAAGATCAATCTTATTTAATACTGGTAAAATTTCCAAATCTTGTTCTAGAGCAAGATAAGTATTTGCCAAAGTTTGAGCTTCAACTCCTTGAGAAGCATCAACAACTAAAATCGCACCTTCGCAAGCTTTTAAAGATCTTGAAACTTCATAAGTAAAGTCAACATGACCAGGGGTATCTATTAAATTCAAATCATAAATTTGCCCATCCTTGGCCTTATATTTTAACTTTACAGATTTTAATTTTATAGTAATTCCTCTTTCTTGCTCAAGCTCCATACTATCTAACATTTGATCATTTATTTCACGTTTTGCAACTGACTGTGTTTTTTCTATAAGTCTATCAGCTAAAGTTGACTTTCCATGATCGATGTGAGCAATAATTGAGAAATTTCTTATATGCTCTTTTCTTTTCATTATCTATTTTCCTTATCTACAAAACCAATATCATAAATTGGGAAAAATCTCAAAAATGCATGTCCAACAATTTTTTCACTAGCTATTGGTCCAAAATTTCTAGAATCATTACTAGCATTTGGAAGTCTATTATCTCCCATTACAAAATATTGTCCATCCTTAACTTCCCAAGAAGAATTTTCATTTGTCGTAAGTGTTTGATCACTATTTATATAATTTTCTTCATAAATTTCGCCATTTACATATACATCGCCATCTTTTATCTCAACATTATCTCCAGGCATAGCGACTATTCTTTTTATATATAATGTATCATCTTGATCAGGAGCCTCTAATATTACTATATCTCCTCTTTCATATCCTTTAAAATGTTTTGAAACCTTATCTACAAAAAGCATATCACCACTATGTAAAGTATTTAACATAGAATTTCCTTCAACTTTTGTTGCATCCATTACAAATATTTTTATAAAAAAAGCAACAGCTAAAGCCAAAAGAATAGTTTTTATCCAATCAAGAAATTCTAGATCATTAGATTTTTCTGTCATATTACACCTCTTTCATTTTATAATTATAAACGAATATCTCAAAAGTTCCAAATATTTTAATTTTTAAAATAATATAAAGATTTGTAATTAAGCTTATTATGTGGTAAAATAAATCAGTCGATATAAATTGGGGGTGAAAAAATGGCAAATATTAAATCAGCAATCAAAAGAATTGATGTAACAAAAAAACAAACTGCTAGAAATAAATCAGCAAAATCTGAAATAAAAACTTACGTTAAAAAATTTGAAGAAGCTATTGAAAATAAAGATAGCGAAAAAGCTAATGAACTTTTCAAAACTGTTGATAAAAAAGTAAAACAAGCAGCAGCTAAAAACATTATTCACAAAAATCAAGCTAGTAGAACAACTTCAAGATTAGCTAAAAAATTAAATTCATTAAATGCTTAATTTTTAGTCGGTTCATTCAAACTTGCGACTTAGATAAGTCGCTAAGATTAGAATGAGTCGATTTTTTTATTTGGAAAATTTCTCTATTAAGATTAACATATTTAAATTCATATTAAAGTCTTGACTTTTTTGTTTTAGATCACAATTATATAAAAAATCTTGAATATTAAATAATTCATTTAATGTGAAATTTCTTATAAATCCCTTATCTTTTCTAAGTTCAAAACTTGAAATTCCCAAAGATTTTTGTATAAAAGCATCATTATATGAATCCTTTGTTAGTACTTTTATTCCTATCAAATTTCTTATATGCCTAACTATCATGTGAAATATCTTAAAAATTTCATCCATATCCTTTGCCATATATAAATATGTATTCATTGCAGATTTACTGTCCCTAATTGATAAAGAATCTGTTAAATTAAAAATATTTAAGTCCAAAATTTTATCCAATTGATCATGGACATCTTCTATTGAAACCTCGCTTTTATCTGAATTTGCAATAATCTTATCAACAGTATTGATAACCTCATAAAGATCTATT